>CACCQD010000004.1 GCA_902547925.1 uncultured SAR116 cluster alpha proteobacterium
CAGGGGCTTTTGATGGGCTGCATGGCAACCGCCGTGAATTATTGCAGAACATGGATATGTTGCTGGCCCACGCTGACAGACTGCGCCGGGAGGCAGAATCCAGCCAGGATAATCTGTTTGGCGGCGGCAATGCGGGCAGTGACGAGATCCGGTTGCAGCCTTGTGACGACTGGGCGGCGATGGACCGGCTGAAAGAGGAGTTCGAGGCGCTGGGGCTATATCTGTCGGCGCATCCGCTGGACAGCTATGCCAACCAGTTGAGCCGGCTGCGGGTGATCTCCTCGGCTGAGTTGAACAACATGATCGAGTCCCGGCGGGTGCAACCGCGGGTCAATCTGGCAGGATCGGTGACAGCGAAACAGGTGCGTGTCTCGCAGCGGGGCAACAAATTCGCCTTTGTCCAGTTCACCGACCAGACGGGGGTTTTCGAGATGACCTTCTTTTCCGATATTCTGGCGGAAAGTATGGAGATGCTGGATAGTGAAAAGCCGTTGCTGGTGGTGGCGAATCTGAAACTCGAGGATAATGGACCACGTCTGCAGGCAGCACGCGTGCAGCTGCTTGATGATGCGATTGCCGCCTGGCATGGCGGGGTCGGGATCTGGGTGCAGGACCAGAAACCGCTGGAGCAGATCAAGACATTGCTGGTTGGCGATGGCCCGGGCAAGGCAGAGGTCAAGCTGAATATGATGATAAAGGACCACGCGGTGTCAATAACGTTACCCGGAAATTACAAGCTGAGCGGAGATTTCCGGCGGAGTTTACGACGTGTCCCGGGTGTTCTTGACGTGCAGGAACTCTGATTGGCGGCAGGGCCATTCGGTAAAGGTAGTGACGCACGCAGGTGTGGTGGCACTTGTCGGGGTGTTTTCGGCGCGGCTTTTGTGGTTTTGGGCTTGCATTTCGCCAGACACAGGGGTAATAACCACACCAATTCACACATGAGGGGCGGCAGCTTCTGGCAAACTCCAGAAATAATGCCATCCGGTGAGGGCTGCGGCCTTTATTTCCCCCCATGGAGGTTTAACCGGAGAACAGGAGTTTTTTGAAATGGCTCTCCCTACCTTTACCATGCGCCAGATGCTTGAAGCTGGTGTACATTTTGGACATAACACCCGCCGTTGGAACCCCCGCATGGAGCCGTTTATCTTCGGCGAGCGGAACAAAATACACATCCTTGACCTGCAACAGACCATGCCGAAGTTCCATGCGGCGCTGAAAGCCATTGGCGATGTTGCCGCGCGCGGTGGACGTGTGCTGTTTGTCGGCACAAAGCGTGCCGCGTCTGAAAAGATTGCCGAGACCGCCAAGGGCTGTGGCCAGTATTACGTCAACCACCGCTGGCTTGGCGGCATGTTGACCAACTGGGCGACTGTTTCACAGTCAATCCGCCGCTTGCGTGAGCTTGAGGAGCGGATGGCCAGCGGTGAAATCAACCAGCTGACGAAGAAGGAAATCCTGCAGCTGACTCGCGAACAGGAAAAGCTGGAGCGTACCCTTGGTGGCATCAAGGAAATGGGCGGTCTTCCCGATATCTTGTTCGTGCTTGATACGAATAAGGAAGCGATTGCCGTGCAGGAAGCCAACCGGTTGAACATTCCAGTCGTTGCCATTGTGGACTCGAACGCGAACCCAGACGGCGTTGATTATCTGGTGCCCGGCAATGATGACGCGATGCGCGCCATCACGTTTTACTGTGAGCTGGCGCAGGCCGCCGTGCTTGATGGTCTGCAAACCGAATTGATCAAGAGCGGTGGTGATGCTGGTGCTGCGGTCGAGGCACCTGTTGAGGCGGTGATTGCCGAGCCGGTAGCGGCAGAGCCGGCAACTGAATTTTCGGCACCAGAGACACCTGCCGAAGATACACCTACCGAAGAGGCACAAGCGAATGCCGCTGGCGCAAGCGGGGGGGCTGACGCGGGTGAAAAGGCGAATGCGGGTGAGGCATCGGCGTAACAAAGCCGTCGCATATTTTGGCACCGCCAGGCTCAACCCTGCGATGGGGGTGACGCAGGCGCAACATCTTTTGAAACACATTTTGATTGGAATGGGAAAATGAGTGTAACTGCTGCACTGGTGAAGGAACTGCGCGAGAAATCTGGCGCAGGCATGATGGATTGCAAGAAAGCCTTGGGCGAGACCGATGGCGATATGGACGCGGCCATTGACTGGCTGCGGACAAAGGGTCTGGCAACAGCGGCGAAGAAATCTGGCCGTGTGGCCTCAGAGGGGCTCGTGGCAATCGCCGTTGATGGCACCAAGGGCGCGGTTGTCGAGCTGAATGCTGAAACCGACTTTGTTGCCCGCAACACTGAATTTCAGGATTTTGCCCGGGCGCTTTCCGGTCTGGCGCTGAATGCCACGGACATTGACGGTCTGCGCGGTGTTGAGTTTCCAGATACTGGCCGCAAGGTTGAGGATGAGCTGACGCAGAAGATCGCAACCATCGGCGAGAACATGACGCTGCGGCGGATGGAATGGGTGTCTGTATCAAGCGGTGCGGTGGTGTCCTACATGCACAACGCAACAGCCGACGGGCTTGGCCGGATCGGGGTACTGGTGGCGCTGGAATCAACAGCTGATGCCGACAGTCTGATGGGGGTTGGCAAGCAGATTGCCATGCACATTGCGGCAACATCACCTGCTAGCCTGTCGATCGACGATCTGGACGCTGAGGCTGTCCAGCGTGAGCGCGAAGTACTGATTGAACAGGCCAAGGCATCCGGCAAGCCGCAGGAAATCGCCGAGAAGATGGTTGAAGGCCGGATGAAGAAATATTACCAGGAAGTCGTGCTGCTTGAGCAGACATCGGTCATTGACGGCGAAACGCGCATTGCCGATGTTGTCGCCAACGCTGGCAACGACGCGGGCGCGGATATTGCGTTGACGGCATTTGTCCGGTTTAATCTGGGCGAAGGCATCGAGAAAGAAGAGACAGATTTTGCAGCCGAGGTGGCCGCACAACTGTCTTAGCAGTAAGCCCCGAGGAGATAATCCATGGCAGATGGCGAAACCACAGGCACGGCGCAGAAATATTCGCGTGTCCTGCTGAAGATTTCTGGTGAATCACTCATGGGCCAGCGGGCCTATGGCATCGACACCGAAATGGTCGCCAGCGTTGCCAAGGAAGTCAAAGATGTTGTTGCTTGCGGTGTCGAGGTCTGTCTCGTCATCGGTGGCGGCAATATCTTTCGCGGTGTCTCTGGCGCGGCGGCAGGCATGGAACGTGCCACTGGCGATTACATGGGCATGCTGGCAACGGTGATGAATGCGCTGGCGATGCAGAACGCGCTGGAACAGCTGGAGGTGCCGGTGCGGGTGATGTCGGCATTGCCGATCAGCGCCGTGTGCGAGCCCTATATCCGGCGGCGGGCGACCCGGCATCTGGAAAAGGGCCGGGTTGTGATCTTTGCCGCAGGAACGGGCAACCCGTTTTTCACCACGGATACAGCCGCCGCACTGAGGGCGTCGGAAATGAATTGCACGGCGCTGCTCAAGGGAACGCGGGTGGACGGTGTTTATTCGGCTGACCCTGAGAAAGATCCGACGGCAACGCGCTATGACCGGCTGTCCTATCTTCAGGTGCTGTCTGATGATTTACGGGTGATGGACGCATCGGCGATTTCTCTTGCGCGCGAGAACAACATTCCCATTCTGGTGTTTTCTATCGAGGACTCCGGTGGTTTTCAGCGTGTGTTGAACGAGGAAGGCGCCTTTACCATTGTGAATTAATGAAGTAACCCCGGATAGCAGATGCGGTGTGAAGATAACCCGGGCCCAATCCCGGGAAATAGATAAGAGCAGGGAGAGCAGCATGTCAGATTATGACATTGATGATATCAAGCGCCGGATGGAGGGCAGCGTTGCCAGCCTTAAAACCGAATTCATGGGGCTGCGGGCCGGGCGTGCATCGACAGCGATGCTCGAGCCGATCATGGTTGATGCCTATGGGTCGAAAATGCCGATCAATCAGGTTGGCAATATCTCGGTGCCGGAGCCGCGTATGCTGACAGTGACAGTGTGGGATGCGTCAATGACGGCATCTGTTGAAAAGGCTATTCGCGAGTCAGATCTGGGGCTTAATCCTATGGCCGAGGGTACATTGATCAGGGTGCCGATTCCCGACCTTTCCGAAGAACGCCGCAAGGATATGGTGAAGGTGGCTGGGCGTTACGCGGAGTCGGCGCGGGTTGCGGTGCGCAATGTCCGCCGCGACGGAATCGAAGCCATCCGCAAGGCCGAGAAGGACGGGTTGCTGTCCGAGGATGAACGGCATGGCGAAGAGGGTAAGGTGCAGAAGCTCACGGACAGCTATGTCAGCCTGATCGACGAGACGCTGGCGAACAAGGAAAAGGAAATCACGCAAGTGTGATGCCAGACTGTAATGTAGCAGTGGCTGTGGACTTCTAATCAATCTAGCTTGGCTCGATGAATTACAACCGCCGATTGACGGCGGTTGATCGCAGTCAGCAGGTCATCAGAGCTACCAGATTACAAGCGGCGAGAAATACAGGAGCAATCATGTCGGACCAACCATATCATCTTGCCATTATCATGGATGGCAACAGGCGCTGGGCCCGGGAACGTGGATTGAATGTGCTTCGTGGCCATAACCGTGGTGCCGATACCTTGAAAGACATCTGCAGCTACGCCTACGAGTACGGCGTCCGGTGGATGACGGTGTTTGCTTTTTCCGCGCAGAATTGGTCGCGGCCCAAAAGTGAGGTCGAGGGGTTGATGATGTTAATGCGGCGGTTTCTGCAGTCAGACGCTGAGGAATTGCTCAAGCAAAATGTCAAATTTAGGGTGATTGGCCGCCGCGACAGGCTGGGTGATGATATGGTCGAACTCATCAAGGGGTTGGAAACTAAGACGAAGGGCAATACCGGGCTGAACCTGACAATCGCAATTGATTATGGCGGGCAGCAGGAACTGGCGGCTGCGGCGCGGCTGCTTGCCGAGGAAGTGGCCACGGGCATTATTGCGGCGGCGGAGATAAATGAGGATCTTGTTAAATCGCGGATGACATCTTCAATGCTGCCGACGATTGATCTGTTGATCCGCACAGGCGGTGAATACAGAATTTCAAATTTCATGCTCTGGGATCTATCCTATGCGGAACTGTATTTTACACCTGTTTATTGGCCGGATTTCTCGGTTGCAGACCTTGCTCGCGCCCTTAAAGAGTTCGGTAGACGCGAACGCCGCTTTGGCGGTGATACGCCGGATGATATGACGGCCGACATTGGCAGCATTGTCGAGCCACCACAGAAACTGCAATAGAGGATTTGTACGGGTGATCCAGTTTCACACTCTTTCTGGAACCGCCCAGCGTTTTCTAGGCTTTATCCTGTTGTTGCCGCTGATCGCGGCCTTCTGGTGTTCCGCGATTCTCGCAACGGTCATGTTTGTGGTGATTTCGGTGCTGATGTTTTGTGAGCTGGGCAACATGGCGGGAGTGCGCGGCCTGTCGCTTGGCATTCTGCTGGCGCTGGGAGGCCTGATCAATCTCTGGCCGTTCGTGGCGGCTATCTATGGCTGGTCGCTTCCGACGATGTTTGTCTTTGTTATTGGCCTTGCTTTGATTTGCCGGATTGCCTTTGTCCGGTTGACCGGCGATCACCGGGTTGCTGATTTTTGTTTGATGATGGTGATCTGCGTTGCCAGCGGTAGTTTTATTCTGGGGCTGCCGGAGGGGCGGTTTTTGTTGTTGGCGCTGGCGCTGGTGATCGCTTGCTGTGACTGTGCCGCTTATTTTGTTGGCAGGGCAGTGGGTGGGCCACGACTGGTGCCCGCCATCAGCCCGAACAAAACCATTTCGGGAGCGCTTGGCGGAATAATGGCAACGCTGTTGGCGGCGGTGCTGGTGTTCGGCCCGATGGACTTGCTTGATCTTGAATTTTTCATCAATGGCGAGATGGTGATACTATCCTGGTCCCAAATCATCGCAGGTGGTCTGGTGATAGGTCTGTTGGCGCAGATTGGTGATCTGCTTGAGTCTGCCGTGAAACGCCGACTGGGGTTCAAGGACAGCAGCCAACTTATACCCGGCCATGGCGGTGTTCTTGATCGGTTTGACGGCTATCTGTTGACTTTGCCAGCAATGATTCTGTTCTTTATGCTTGTCTGAAAAATTGTAGTTTCTGAGACAGTGTAGTTTCAAAGACAGTTTAGTGTTTTGTTTTTTATTTTTGGAAGCTCATGTCAGCCCATGTCACAGCGCCGCCTTTCCATCTTTGGCTCAACTGGTTCGATTGGTACCAGCACATTGGCGCTTGTCGATGCCGCTCCTGAACGCTTCGCAATCGAGTGTCTGGTCGCTGGCGGTAATCATTCATTGTTGGCTGAACAGGCGCTAAAATACCGGCCGCGTGTTGTCGGGCTGCGTGATGAGACCGGGCTGGCGGCATTGCAGACGGCCCTTGCCGGTTCAGGAATCGAGCTTGTCAACGGACAGCGCGACTGTGACGCGTTGGCGTGTATTCCGGTTGATATCGTGATTGCCGGGATCACCGGCCTTGCCGGTCTTGGCTCGGTGATGGCGGCGGTCGAAGCGGGCCAGACGCTGGCGCTCGCCAATAAGGAATCAATGGTATCGGCAGGCCGTATCGTGACGCAGGCTGCCCGCAAAAACGGCGCGAGGATTCTGCCACTCGACAGTGAGCACAACGCCATTTTTCAATGCTGGGCCGGATGGCAATCGCACCATCCCGAGCTTAAAATGCCAACAAGCGACGGATTGCAGCAAATCAGCAATGTATGTCTGACCGCGTCTGGCGGACCGTTTCGCACAATGGCGCTGGCTGATTTTCCAGCAATCACCCCAGCGCAGGCTGTCAAACATCCGAATTGGAGCATGGGGCAGAAGATTTCGGTCGACAGCGCGACGATGATGAACAAGGGGCTTGAGGTGATCGAGGCGGCCTGGCTGTTCGGTCTTGAGAGTGACGCGATCGAGGTGTTGGTCCATCCGCAGGTGGCGATCCATGGGCTTGTCTATTTCCGTGATGGGTCGGTCATCGGGCAAATGGGAACAACCGATATGAAAACGCCGATTTCTTATGCGCTTGAATGGCCGAACCGGCTGATCTGGGATCCGGAACCACTCGATCTTGTGGCGCTTAAGCGGCTTGATTTTTATGCCGTTGATGACAGCCGCTATCCCTGTTTCGCGCTGGCAAGACAGGCGCTAAAGGCTGGCGGCGTGATGCCAGTTGTCCTGAATGCCGCCAATGAGGTGGCGGTCACCGCGTTTCTTGCCGGCAGGATCAGCTTTACCGCTATTTCCGCGCTGGTTAATGATGTTATGCAACGCGGACCACTGGGAACCGATGCCAGCCTTGACGAGGTTATGGCAGTGGATGAGGCAACACGGACGATCGCCGGCGAGATTGTTGAAAATCTAGCTGAAAAATACGCTGAATAGAGTTAATAAAGCACAGATCAAGTAGAGATCATGCACAGACCAATCAGAGATCAAGCAAAGAGCAGCAAAGGATGATATGTGATGCCTGACCTTGGAGTAACTCAGCTCGTTATCGGGTTTTTGTTGTTGTTAACACCCGTGGTGTATTTTCATGAGCTTGGGCATTATTGGATGGCGCGCAAGGCCGGTGTCGTGGTCGAGGTCTTTTCCATCGGCTTTGGTCCGGAAATTTACGGTTGGAATTCGAAAAAGACGGGGACGCGCTGGCGCATTGCGGCGATACCGCTGGGTGGCTATGTGAAAATGCGCGGTGATGAAGACCCGGCAAGCACACCGTCCGAGGCGGCGAAACAGGCGCCCGGGTCATTTCTGGGAGCGGCGCTTGGCTGGAGGATCGGAATCGTTCTTGGCGGCCCGGTGGCCAATTTCATTCTTGGAATTTTGTTGTTCGCGGTGGTCTATATGACGGCTGGTAAACAGATCCTGCCAGCTGAGATTGGTGAGGTCATGCCGCAAACGGCGGCGGCGGAGGCCGGGTTGCAGCCAGGCGATCTGGTAACTGAGATTGATGGGTTCTCTATTCGTGATTTCAATGACATGCGCGGCCTTGTTATTGAAAGTCCGGGCAAGGAGCTGCAGTTCACTGTGGAGCGTGATGGCCGCGAGATCAGTCTGCTGGTTACACCCATATCGCGGTATAATGAGGCGCTGAAAATGAATATCGGGCTGTTGGGTGTCCGCTCACTGCCGGGAGGAGAGCGGAAGCGCATGCTGCCCGGAAGCGCGTTGGTCGCTGCCTCATCGGATGCGTTTCACATGTCACTGCTGATCCTGCGGGGATTGGCCCGGCTTGGCAGTGGACAAATGCAGAGCGGCGAGATTCAGGGACCAGTTGGAATTGCGAAGATTTCAGGTACGGCGCTGCAACAGGGGATTGTTCCCTTCATTCTGTTGACGGCGATTATCTCGATCAACCTGGGGCTGATCAATCTGCTGCCGGTGCCAGCACTCGACGGCGGACATCTGGCCTTTTTCATCTACGAGGCAATCCTTGGTAAACCACTGCCGCTGGCAGTGCAGGCGGTGTTGATGCGCGGAGGGATTACCATCTTGATGGTGCTGATGCTGTTTCTGATTGTGTTCGACGTCAACCGGCTGTTCCAATAATCCCCAGAAGGCCAGGGCGGCTTTATTTGCGCATTCCTGAAAAGGTTTCTTTTACAATGGGCTGCGGGTGTTTATAGTCGTCTCACGTCAATGACACGGGGACAGGGTGATGCGGTTTGCAGCGGTGTTTTTTATCGTAGTGATGATGGGGGCCAGCCTTTTGTCATCATCGCCGGTTACAGCACAGTCCACGACAAACAATCAACGTATTGAAGCTATTGAAATGAATGGAAATAAGCGGGTTGCCGCTGGCACTGTCCTGTCCTATCTGCCGCTTCGTGTCGGCGATCTGGTGACAGCAGGTTCGATGAACACGGCGGTTGCGCGGCTGTTTGATACCGACCTGTTTGAGGATATCAGCCTGGAGATGGTTGACGGTGTTCTAAGGGTCACGATTACCGAGAACCCGATTGTCAACCGCGTCAACATCGAGGGCAATGATGCCATTACGGATGAAAAGCTATTAGAGTTCCTCGATATCCAGCCACGCCGGGTCTATACGCGCAAAATGGCAATCGAGGGTGCGCAGCGGTTGCTGCGGGTCTATCAGGCTGGTGGTCGCTATGCGGCGGTGGTCGAACCACAAATCATCAAACTTGATGAAAACCGGATTGATCTGGTATTCAAAGTCGATGAGGGACCGTTGATCAAAATCAGCTCGATCACCTTTTCCGGCAACCAGCTTTTCAGCGACTCAAAATTGAAAACGGTGATTGCCAGCCGCGAAAAACGCTGGTGGGCTATCCTGTCGGCAACCGACAAATATGATGAGGGCCGGCTTGAATATGATGCCAGGCTGCTGCGCCAGTTCTATCTGGCGCGCGGCTATGCCGATATCAATGTGACGCGGGTGCGGGGCGGCCTGTTGCCGGATCGGACAGGCTTTGCTGTGACATTTCTGCTGGAAGAGGGGCTGCGTTACAAGGTTGGCGATATCGAGATTACCAGCGAGATTGAAAACATTGATCTGGAGCTGATGAAGGCACAGTTCGATTTCGGCGATGATGGCTGGTATGACGTTCGCGCACTTGAACAGGGGCTTCTGGATATCACCAACGAGCTTGGCAATTATGGCTATGCCTTTGTCGATGTCCTGCCTGAAATTGTCACCGATGCCGAGACCGGACTAGCAAAAATTCTGTTGAAGATTGGCGAAGCGCGAAAGAACTATGTCGAGCGCATCGAGATCATCAACAACACACGGACAACCGACACAGTGATCCGGCGTGAGCTGGACCTTGTCGAGGGCGATGGCTTCAACTCATTGACGCTGGAACGCTCGCTGCGCAATGTCCGCAATCTCGGCTATTTTGCGGATGTTTCAGTGCGTAATATTGTTGGCAGCAGCCCCGAACAGACAGTCATCGAGATTGATGTTGAGGAACAATCGACAGGCGAACTGGCCCTCGGGCTTGGCTATTCATCGCTGGATAAGGCAAGTTTCAATATTGGCATTGTTGAGCGGAACTTCCTTGGCACGGGACGCGGACTTGAAGCGTTGATTGGCACGTCCGGTAGCCGCACCGATATCCGCCTTGGCATTACCGAGCCTTATCTGCTTGGCCGCAATCTGCGCGGCTCCGCAACTGTGTTCAACCAACAGATTAATCAGAACAGCACAGATATCGAGAAAACCGGTTTTGATTTCGGTATTCGCTTTACCGCGGCGAACAACATCTATCACCGGGTTGGCTATACGCTGTCGCAGTCGCAAACCACACAGAAATCAACGACCGCACAGTCAGTGACCGGAGAGAATGGCAAAACCTTGTTGCAGTCGGCGGTGAGTTATAGCGTTGGCAGGGACACACGCGACAGCCGGTTTGACCCGTCAACCGGCACTTTGTTGGAATTGTTTGAGGAGGTGTCAGGAATTGGTGGTGATGTGACCTATAGCAAAACCATCGTCAAGGGCGCGTTCTACAGGCCATATCTGTTCAATACACTTGTCTTTGGTTTGCAGGGCGAGCTTGGGCACGTCAACGGCCTTGGTGAAAATGTCACACAGTCACAGCGGTTCTTCCTTGGTGGCTACAAGGTGCGTGGCTTTGATGGCAACGGTATCGGCCCACGTGACATTGGCAACAATGCCGCAGTTGGCGGCAACAATGTCGCCTCTGGCACACTGGAACTCGTGTCAACATTGGGTCTGAGCAAGGATCTTGGTTTGCGTTGGACCGTGTTCAGTGACATTGGGTCGGTGTGGGGAAATGATTACCCGACAAGCGTTAAGGGTGCGGAGAACAGCGCCCTGCGAACATCGCTTGGTTTCGGAATATTGTGGGATACCGCGATCGGGCCGCTGTCTTTCTATTGGGCGGACGCAATCTCGAAAGAGTCCTATGATGGGCTGAAGCGCTTTCAGTTCGCCATCGGCACACGGTTGTAATGATGGCGGATAAGGCATTGAAAATATGGGCTTTGCGGACAGTCGGAGCGATGATGCTGGCGGTGCCTGTGGGCGGCGGTGCGGCCTTGGCGCAAAGCGACAATGCCAGCCAGACAGATCAGAGCCAGACAGATCAGAACCAAACAAATTTGGGCGCGGCAGCCAGCATAAATGCCGATCAGGGCTTGCAGATGCAGGTGAAACGGATTGGCCTGATTGACCTCGATGGTGTTTTGCGCAGTTCAACCGGCACGGCAAAAGTCCGGCAGTTGCTGGATGAACAGCGGCTGACCTTTCAGGAAGAATTCACCAAGCGCGAGGCGGAATTGCAGGCGGCTGAAAAAGCGCTGCAGGCAGACCGTGAATTGCTGTCAAAAGAGGCTTTTAATGGGAGGCTGAAATCATTTGAGGACGAAGTTGCCGAGGTGCAGCAGCAGATCCAATATCGCCGACAGACACTCGACCGGGCGTTTCAAGAGGCGCAGCGCAATCTGCGGGGCATTGCGCTGGAAATCGTCAAGCAGATCGCTGGCGAGCGGAAACTCGATCTCGTGCTATCACAGGAATCAGCGCTGATCTTCGTGCCGAGTTTGAATATTTCCGACGAGGTGCTGACGCGGCTTGATGAACGCACGAAGAACGCACGGATCGAGATCAAGGTTGGAGCGGATGAATAGGTGCCAGCGCGCAGATGCGGCCAGCAATGTCACCCGGTCTAGACTCATAGGTCGGGCCGGCTGGGACTTGGCAGGGGTTTAGAATGGCGATTGATCCGCGCTTTTACAGACTTGCCAGACGCGTGAGCGCCGGTGAGTTGGCGGGGGTTTTGGAAGCCGGGCTGCGCGGCAGGGCTGAGGCCGTGATTGCCGATTTCAGCCAACCGGAGCACGGCGACGAGACGATGCTGACCTATGTTAATGATGCGGCGCAGCTTGATGGCGCAGGGCCGGCTGGCATTGTTATCACAACGGCAGAACTGGCAGAACTGGCAGAAAAGATGACGGCCGCTGCCGCCGTGTTGAGCGTTGACAACCCACGGCTTGCCTTTGCCCGTGCGGTGGGGCTGTGCCTTGCAGATGATGCCTTACCAGACTCGCATGCTCTACCCGGCGATGCGCCGCAGATCGACCAGAGTGCGGTGATTGCTCCGAGCACGGTGATTGGTGCGCGGGCGGTGATCGGGGCGAGAAGCGTTGTTGGCGCAAATTGTGTGATAGGCGGCGGCGTGCAGGTTGGCGATGATTGTAGTATTGGCGATAATTGCACACTCAGCCATTGTGAGCTTGATGATGGCTGTTGCCTGCAGGCCGGGGTCGTGCTTGGGGCGCCCGGCTTCGGCTTTGAGATCACCGGACATGCGCCGGTGACGATACCGCATATCGGCATCCTGCGGCTAGGCCGCAATGTGTGTGTTGGGGCCAATTCGGCGATTGACCGTGGCAGTCTTGGCGATACGGTGATCGGCGATTTTGTGATGATCGATAATCTGGTGCACATCGCCCATAATTGCGAGATTGGCGATCACTGCGTGATTGCCGGTCAGGTTGGTATTGCCGGCAGCACGGTGTTGGAGGCTGGGGTGATGATCGGCGGGCAGGCTGGCATCGGCGATCATTTGACGATCGGCAAGGGCGCGGTGATTCTGGCCAGAAGCGGGGTCACCAAGGATGTTCCTGCCGGGGCAAAGATGGTAGGGTTTCCAGCGAGTGAGGCCGGTCAATATTGGCGTGATCAGGCGGCCATGCGGCAGGTGTTGAGACAGCGCAAGGCAACTGCCAAAAAGAGCCACCCAAAAGCGTAGACGGGATTTAGGGTATCAGGGCCGGGAAGGGCACACACAAGATGGCGGAGACCATAACCGAATTGGATATTGACTGGATCAAGGAGCGCATTCCGCACCGCGCGCCGATGTTGCTGATCGACAAGGTCCGCGAGATCGTGGCTGACAGAAGCGCCATTGGAGTGAAGGCGGTAAGCAATGGAGAGCCTTTTTTTGAGGGCCATTTTCCCGATTATCCGATTATGCCCGGGGTGTTGATCGTTGAGGCGATGGCGCAGACAGCGGCTTGTGTTGCCTGTGTGACGCTAGGTGAGGAGACCAAGGGCAAGCTGGTGTTCTTTACAACCATTGACTCGGCCCGCTTTCGCAAGCCGGTGCGCCCGGGTGATTTGCTGGAGCTGCATGTCGAGAAGGTGGTCGCAAAGGGCCCGCTTTGGAAATTCAAGGGCATTGCCATGGTCGAGGGCAAAAAGGTCGCCGAGGCAGATTTTGGCGCAATGATTGTCGATCCGGGTAATTTAGGAAGTTAGGCGATGAGTGTCAGCATCCACCCGACAGCGATTGTCGACCCCAAGGCGGCACTTGGCAGCGATGTCGAGATTGGCCCGTTCAGCATCGTTGGGGGCGATGTGCAGCTCGGCGATGGTGTGCGGCTGCACAGCCATGTGGTGATCGAGGGGCGGACCAGCATCGGGGCGGGGAGCGAGGTTTTTCCCTTTGCCGCGCTGGGGTGTCACCCACAGCATACGCGCTATGCCGGTGAGCCAAGCACGCTGGAGATCGGCGCGAAAAATGTCATCCGCGAACATGTGACGATGCATCCGGGTACAGCCATTGATGCGATGAAAACAACTGTCGGTGACAATGGGTTGTTCCTTGCGGCAACGCATGTTGCGCATGATTGCGTGGTCGGTGACAACGCGATCTTTGCCAATAATGCCGCGCTTGGGGGGCATGTGAAGATTGGCAATAATGTTATACTTGGGGGCTTTGCCTCGGTGCAACAATGGTGCCGGGTTGGCGATCATGCAATGGTGGGCTCGCAAACCGCGGTTGATGCCGATGTGATCCCCTTTGCCATTGCCGTTGGTAACCGTGCAAGTCTGACAGGGATCAATGTCATCGGGCTGGAGCGGCGTGGTTATGATGCCATTGATGTCGATCTGTTGCGCCAGGCGTTTCGCGATCTGTTCCATCGTGATGGCTTGTTCAGCGAGCGGCTGGGCCGGTTGCGTGATATCTATGAGAAGAACCCGCTGGTTGGCCAGATTATCAGCTTCATTGACGGTGCCGGCAAGAACGGCATCTGCAAGACAGCCAGCAAAGTGACGAAATGAGGGTGACCAAGTAAGCGCATGAAGTTTGGCGCATGAAGTTTGGCGCATGAAGGTAGACTCATGAAGATAAATTCATGACAAGGCTGGCGGTGATAGCCGGGCAGGGCAAGATACCGTTGCAGATTGCCGAGACGGCCGTCAGCATGGGGTATGATGTTGTCGTAATGCCCATTCGGGGACAGGCGGATGCTGATTTTTCCGCTTTTGCCAGCCAGCCGATCGCGCTTGGGGCCATTGACGGGACACTGGCGCTGATGCAGGAACAGGGCTGCACACATCTGGTCATGGCGGGCAAGGTCGTGCGGCCATCGCTGGCGGCGCTAAAGCCTGATGCACGTGCGTTGAAGCTGCTTGGCAAGGCGATGATGCGGGGCGATGACAGCCTGCTCCGGGTAATCAGTGTTTTTTTTGCCACCAACGGGATTGAGACCTTGGCACCGGAGGGTTTCATGCCTGACCGGCTGGCGCCGGTGGGATTGCTCGCCGGGACAACAACGGATACCACACAGGATAAGGATATTGCGCTGGCCGGCCGGGTGCTGGCGGCGCTGGGTGGGCTGGATGTCGGGCAAGCGGTTGTTGTGCAGGCGGGCCGGGTATTGGCGATCGAGGCGGCAGAGGGAACGAGTGAGATGCTGCGCCGCGTGACCGGGCTGGTTGATGCTGGCGAAAGCCCGGCGGTGATGGTCAAAATGCCAAAGAGCGGACAGGACATGAAGCTGGATATGCCGGTGATTGGCGTGGCAACGATTGAGAGCGCGGCAGATGCCGGTATCGGCGTCATTGCCGTGCAGGCGGGGGGCGTGCTGTTTGCGGAGGCGGTGTCTGTGGTGGCCGAGGCGGCAGAGGCCCTGGGTGTGACGCTGCTCGGGCTTCGGGGGTAGTGTGATGATGGCGCCGGTGTTTATTCTGGCGGGCGAGCCTTCGGGAGACCAGCTTGCGGCGAGCATCATGGATGCGGTTGAGGTGCGTTTCGGCAAACAGAGCTGGTTTGGCATCGGTGGTCCGTTGATGCAGGAGCGCGGTCTTGCCAGCGAGGCGGAGATGGCGCAGCTCTCGATGATGGGCTTTGGGGCCGCGCTCAGCGCCTATCCAAGGTTATCCTCGCTGTCAAACAGGCTGGTTCAGAGAATAATTGAAGTCCGGCCGCGCGCGGTGATCACCGTCGATGCCAAGGGATTTTCGCTGCGGCTGACGGCCCGGTTGAAACAGCGGATGGCAGCCGAGGGCTGGTCAGCGCCGGTGATCCATGTGGTGGCGCCGACAGTCTGGGCCTGGGGAGCATGGCGGGCCAAATCGGTGGCGCGAGCAGTGGACCGGCTGTTGTGTCTGTTCCCCTTTGAGGTTGATTACTTCACGCCGCATGGGCTGGCAGCGCATTTCATTGGGCATCCCGAAGCGTTCAATGCGGCGCTGATGCCGCGTGTGGGGGGCAACAGAGATGACGGGAACGATAGCAGCGCGGCAAAGCGGCTGCTGCTGTTGCCCGGAAGCCGTCGTTCGGAGATCAGACGGTTGGTGCCGGTGATGCGCGATGCGCATGCGCTGCTTGCGGCAGATGACGGGGCAGATGGCACGCAAGATAGCGGGGTGGTGTCGACACTGGTGACGGTGCCACATCTAAGGGATGAGGTGGCGGCAGCGCTTGGCGCGGGCAGCGGGACTGAGATCGTTACCGGACGTGATGCGTTTTATCAGCATCTGTATCAGGCCGATGCGATGATGGCAGCGTCAGGGACGGTGACATTGCAGACAGCACTGGCCGGGGTGCCGGGCGTGACCTGCTATCGGACGTCAGGGCTGTCGGCGATGATTGGCCGGCGGCTGGTCAGGATGGACCGGGTGATCCTGCCCAATGCGCTGTTGCGGCGCGAGGTCTATCCCTTCTTGTTTCAGGAGGAGGCAACGCCAGCGAGGCTGGCGGCGCATGTCAGGGCGATTTTTGCCGCAGACCAGATGCCAGGTGAGATGCCAGACAAGATTGGCACTGGAACGGGTTCCAGGGCGGCACGCACGACCGCTAATGAATTGCGGGCGCTTTTGCGGGGTGGCAGTGATGATTTCGAGACGCTGGTCGCCAACGCGCTGGCACCAGATTTTGGGCCACAAGATTGAGGCGGTGTGGCTGGTTGGTGATGGTGATGGGCGGGTTTTATCAGCGCTTGTCCATGGCCATGTAGCCGCGAAGCGTCGGTCCGGTATAGAGCTGACGCGGGCGGCCAATGCGCTGCGCCGGGTCCTTGATCATCTCGTTCCACTGCGCCACCCAGCCAACGGTGCGGGCAACGGCAAACAGAACGGTGAACATCGAGGTCGGGAAGCCCATCGCCTTGAGGATGATGCCAGAATAGAAATCAACATTCGGATAGAGCTTTTTATCTATAAAATACTGATCCCTGAGGGCTATTTTTTCAAGTTCCATCGCAATGTCGAGAAGCGGGTCGGAGACGCCGAGGCTGGCAAGCACATCATGACAGGACTCGCGCATCACCTTGGCGCGGGGATCGAAATTCTTGTAGACACGGTGGCCAAAACCAAACAGCCGGAACGGATCATCCTTGTTACGCGCCTTGGCAACATATTCGGCGATATTGTCCTTATGTCCAATCTCGGTGAGCATGTTCAGCACCGCCTCATTCGCGCCGCCATGCGCCGGTCCCCACAGCGAGGCAATGCCAGCCGCGATACAGGCAAAGGGGTTGGCCCCGGATGACCCGGCAAGACGCACGGTCGAGGTCGAGGCATTTTGCTCATGATCGGCATGTAGAATGAAGATCTTGTCCATGGCGTCAGCAAGGGTCGGGTTGATCTGGTAATCCTCAGACGGGACGGCAAAACACATATGCAGGAAATTTTCCGCATAGGTCAGGCTGTTGCGCGGATGGTTGAAGGGCTGGCCAAGTGAATATTTATAGGCCATCGCCGCCAATGTAGGGATTTTTGCAATCAGCCGCCGCGAGGCAATCATCCGTTGTTGCGGGTCATGAATGTCGGTCGAATCATGGTAGAACGCCGAGAGAGCGCCAACAACACCGCACATGATCGCCATCGGGTGCGCATCGCGCCGAAACCCACGGAAGAAGATGGAAAGCTGTTCATTGACCATGGTGTGGCGGGTGATCGCCGTGTCGAATTCTTCTTTCTGGCTAGCGTCTGGCAGCTCGCCCTGCAACAGCAGATATGCTACCTCCAGAAAGTCGGATTTTTCCGCGAGTTCCTCAATCGCGTATCCGCGATGCAGAAGCACGCCCTTGTCACCGTCAATATAGGTCAGGCCTGACAGGCATGAACCGGTAGCACCATAGCCCGGATCAAAGGTGAACATCCCACTTTTACCGTACAGGTCGCGAATGTCGATTACGTCAGGACCAATGCTGCCTTTCATGGTGGACAGGGCAAAGCTGTCACCGGTTTCATCATCGGTAATGGTGATCGTTTTTTTCGAGTTCGTATCGGTTGCCATAATCGACCTCTCAGGACTGCAGTTCTCAAGTTTGCGGTATTTTGATAACATAGCATGCTTGTTAATCGCTCTGCTCTGCGCCGGTATGGGAGGCGATTGTCATATCTCAAAACCCTGTTTTTTGCAAGTTTCCTCGACCCGGCGGATGGTCTCTTCGCGGCCAAGCGCAACAATCACATCGACAATTGACGGTGATTGTCTTGTGCCGGTGACAGCAGCGCGAAGCGGCAGGCCGATATCCTTCATCTTGACGTCATTGGCGGTGAGCCATTCGCCAAGGAAGGTCTGAAACATCTCGACATTCCAGTCGGTTTCCGGCGCGGCTTGCATCAGGGCAACAAGGCGGGCGCAGGCGGCCTGATCAAGCAGGGTGCGGGCGCTCTCATCAAGTTCGGGCGCACCGTCATGCAGCAGAAACCCTGCCGCATCGACAATATCGAGATGGGATTTGGCTCGGTCACGCAGAAGCGGCATCAGGGTTGTGATCCGTGCCTTGGCGGCGAGGCTCACTGGGGTGATTTTTGGTAGGATAAGGGCATAGAGGCTGTCATCATCCATTGCCCGCAGATAATGCGCGTTGAGATCGGCCAGCTTTTCCGGATCAAAGCGCGCCGGCGCTCGCCCAACGGCATCCAGTGAAAACCAGTCAATCGCCTGGGCACGGCTGATCATTTCATCATCACCATGGCTCCAGCCAAGGCGGAGCAGATAATTGAGCATAGCATCGGCAAGATAGCCCTGATCGCGGTAGGCACCGACACCAAGCGCGCCATGGCGTTTCGAGAGTTTGGCCCCATCAACGCCATGAATAAGCGGAAGATGGGCAAATTCGGGAACATCCCAGCCCATGCTGCGATACACCATCGTCTGGCGAAAGGCGTTGTTGAGATGATCATCACCCCGGATCACATGGGTGATGCCCATGTCATGATCATCGACAACGACGGCCAGCATATAGGTGGGGGTGCCATCGGCGCGCAGGATGACCATGTCATCAAGGATCCTGTTCTGCACGGTAACCTCGCCCTGAACCAGATCGGTAATTGTCGTGCTGCCCTCGTCCGGCATTTTCATGCGCACAACGAAAGAGTGGTATTGCGAGGGCTGGTTTTGCGAGGGCTGTTGGTGGGTGGGCTGAGTGGGCGCATCAGTGCGGTCACGCCAGGGGGAGCGAAAAGGCAGGCCCGCAGATTTTGCCGCAGCGCGCACATCCTTCAACTCATCCGTGCTCAGATAACAGCGATAGGCAGCACCAGCGGCAATCAGGCTGTTGGCAATCTCAACATGCCGGTCCGCACGCGCCGATTGGCTGATCGCCGGCTCATCACTGGCAAGGCCAAGCCAGTCAAGACCGTCATAGATAGCGGCTACCGCCTCATCAGTTGAGCGTTGACGGTCCGTATCTTCGATGCGGAGCAGATAGCGGCCACCATAGTGACGGGCAATCAGCCAGTTGAACAGAGCCGTGCGCGCCCCGCCAATATGCAGGAAACCGGTTGGAGATGGCGCAAAGCGAGTAACCACATTCATTATTTTTTAACGCCTCTCATGCTGGTGGTTCATGTCACTTGTCCCCACGGACACGGTTCATCCGGTTAGGGAGTCTTTTCAGACGGGCTTTCCAGACAGGGCTACCTGCGCGGCGCATCCTACATCACGCGCCCTGCCAAAAGCGAGGGAAAAGCTGAGCGATGCTGACGATATTACCTGAACGCCGAATTCTGATCCTGCTTGCTGGAATGATTGGCGGGATTGCGCTTGTTCGTGGCGGATATGGGGGCCGGGATCTGCGGCTGGCTGGTGTGTTGGAGGCTGCGCCGGTCTGGCTTGGTATTGTGATTCGCATGCGGCGCGCCGGGCTGGTGGCTTGGGTGGAGATGGCGCCGATTGAGCAGGCGGCATCACGGGTCGATCACGGACCGAATCAGGGACCGAATGAGGGACATCAGAGACATCTCAGGCCGGATCGCCTAATGAGTCACGGGCTGAATTGCAGGACGGTCTTACAACCATCATCAGCGGTGAGGTCTATGAGATGTTTCAGCGGTCCGTGCTGGTGCATCTGCTGGCGATCTTGGGGCCGCATATGGGGCTGTTGTGCTTTTGGGGTGATCCAGCTGGTACGCTTTGCCGGGGCGATGTTTCCGGGCTGGGCAGTCGGCGTGGCCCAGCACAAATATGCCTTGTTGGTGGGGCTGATGGAGTGAGTGAGCCAGCTTGCCGGAAAGGGCGAGGTGCCCGCGTCGGGATTGATCGGGGTGGGATTGGAGGGCGCGCGCTGGGTGATGGAAACGGGGATTCTGGCGTTGGTGGCGGTGGCCGAATTTTTTGCCGGTCTGCCCTATGCCGGTTGGCGCGCGCTGCCGCCCGGCTTTGCGCTGTTGTGTCTGGGGCTTGGCGGCTGGTGGTTGGCGCTGCCTGGTGCAGGGCGTGGTGAAGAAGGGGCAGGTCATGGGCTGCAAAATGAGGCAGGACACAAGGCGGCACAAGGGTCGCAAAATAGGCCGCTTAGCACTATCTGTTTATCGCGTAAATCGCACATATTACTCAAGTCGCACATATCACGCATATCGCACATAGCGAAGAGTACGGGGGTGATGCTGATGGTCGCCGCTCTGATGATGTGGGCACTGACACCAGCGCCAGACGGGGCTCTGCTCGCTCGTGGCAGAACGTCCATTCTGGTGCTGGTGGGACCAAATTGTCAGGCAATCCAAATTGCCCCAAGCACCACTCGCACTAGACGCACAGGCGCAGGCCGGGGATGCTGTCAGATTTTACAAAAAGCACTGCGTCCCAGCTGCTAGCGCAGGAGATCATCGACCATGTCACAGCGATGGATGCTGGGACGGATGCTGTGAAAAAACCAACAATGTAAAACAGCGTTGACGACAGGCGTAGCCCAATTATGCTGTTGGGTAGTCACGGCCAGAAACTGGCGGTTGCCCGGCACCGGGGAGCGCTCACACGTGCCTTTCGCAGCGGCGCTGACCTGGTGCTGGGCTTTACGGCGCCCCGCTATGCCTGCCATGTGCGGGTTTTCACCGTCACCCGGTTATGGGACGCGAATTTTCTGCTGCTGTTCAACGCATATGGATCAATTGCTACTCAGCCATCACCCGCAGACAGCCGAAGGACTGGGGTCATAGATTATAGAGTGTGGCCCACGCGTGAGGGCAGCAGAAAATGAACAAGAAAAATAAAGATATAACGGGTAACGCGATAATATATGCCGATACAACGTAATGCGATAACGGTCAGGAGTTGTTACGCTCCGCCCGTGAACTGGTCGGGATCTGGCCAGACCAAAGGGCCGGCCAGAGTAAAATATTACGCAAAGAAAAATATGATTCTGCGCGGTGGCAGCTCCGGCTTAATGAGCCCGGATTGATAGGCCTAGGTTAATAATTGCGGATCAGGCCGGCAAGTTTGCCCTGCACCTCGACCGCGTCGGTCTCAAAATACCGAGTTTCGTAGCGCGGATTGGCAGCTTCAAGCCCGATCCGGCCCGGTTCCTTGAGCAGGGTTTTCAGCGTTGCCTCCTGCTTGTTGATCAAGGCAACGACAATTTCCCCGTGATTGGCGCTGCTGGCGCGTTCGATAACCACGGTATCACCATCGAGAATGCCCGCCTCAATCATCGAATCACCGACAATCTCAAGGGCGAAATGTTCGCCACTGCCAATCATGCTGGCCGGAACCTCAAGATGGTTGCTGGGGTCGCTCAACGCCTCAATCGGGGTGCCGGCGGCAATCCGCCCGAGAAGAGGAAGGGTCACCGCCTCGGCAGCGGCGGCCACAGCCTGGGTGAGAGAGGGGGCGCCAGCCGGGCGCAGAATTTCAATGGCGCGGGCGCGGTTGGCGAGGCGGCGGATATGGCCGCGTTCCTCCAGCCCTGACACTAGACGGTGAACCCCCGATTTCGAGGCAAGGCCGAGCGCATCGCGCATCTCATCAAAAGAGGGCGGCACATTATTTTCAGCGGCATGGCTGACGAGAAATTCGAGAAGTTCGCTTTGCTTGCGGGTTAGCATCTGGCTCTCCAGTTCGACATGAGATATTTATAAGTCATTCGTGATTTTTTCATGAATATTCTCTGTTTATGTTATGTTCTATCTTTGTTCGCGCTCAGGGTCAAGCAAAAGAACAAATTAATGAACAAATCAGGATCAGATGGAGGTTTGGGAGAATTTCGGCTGAGGCGTAGTGAGAGCCTTAGGGCATCAAAGCTTTGGGGCGGAGCTAGAGAAGGGGGGGAATTGGCAGGGCGGTGACAAGATCGCCGATGGCGCGCTCAGGATCAAAGGGCTGGCGGACAAGCAACGCATCCGAGCGCGAGAGAACCGAGATCATCGAGCTGTCCTGCCGGTCAAAGGGGGTGATCAGCGGCAGATCATCGCAGCTATGGCTGAGGCGGGCGCGCAGATAATCCTCACGCTGGTCATTGGCAGGAAGCGGCGTTGCCAGCCGCGCCGTCAGCAGCGTCTCATCCGGTGCCCCGCCCGCCATATGAAGAATCGAGGGACGAAGGAAAATCAGCGCGCAGACAGCGCTGGAGACAGGATTGCCTGGCAGGCCAAGCAGCGGAATACCATCAACCCGACCATAGATCAGTGGCTTTCCCGGGCGCATCGCGATCTTCCAGAAATCAAGCGCGCTTTTGGGGGAAGTGGCGGTGTCGGTGGTGGTGGCTTCGAGGTCGGAGACGATGTGGTCATGCACACCAACTGAGGCACCGCCGGTGGTGACAATCAGATCAAGCGGGCCATCGCCCACACACTGCGCTTCTCTTGCATCTCCTATATCTCTTAGACTTTTTACGTTTCTTACACTTCTTACGCGGGCAAGCATCGCGCCCGGCTGGTCCCGTGCAATGCCAAGCGGCACGGCAATGGCACCGCAGGCAGCGACAAAGGCAGCAAGATAGGCGGCGTTCGAGGAAATGATCTGGCCGGGGCCGGGGGTTTCACCCGGGCTGACCAGCTCATCCCCGGTGGACAGGATGCCAACACGGGGGCGCGCATGAAAAGCGGCCTCAGCATGGCCGGTTGATAGCGCCAGTGCCAGGGCGCGCGCCGAGAGCGGCGTGCCGGCGGGCAATATCTGCGTGCCGGCTTTGACATCAAGCCCGGCAGTCCGGATGAAGCGGCCGGTGATCGGGGCCTCGGTAAGGGTGATGCTTGCGCCATTCTGTTCGGCGCTGGCGATGACATCTTCCTGCGGGATGATCGCATCGCCCCCATCGGGCACCACCGCACCGGTGAAAATGCGCACCGCCTCGCCGCTGTCAAGCCTGCCCGTCCAGGGATGGCCGGCGGCAGATTCGCCAATGCGGGTGAGGGTGATTTGCCCCTGGTTGTTGTTGTTGGCAAATATTAGGTCATGGCAATCGGCAGCATTGACCGCATAGCCATCCATCGCCGAGACATCCCGTTCGGGGAGGGTCAGGCGTGAGGCCAGGGGCGCGGCCAGTATGCGGCCATGCGCGCGCTCCAGCGGCAGTTGTTCACTGTCGGTGCGCGGCAAGCCCTCAAGAATGCGGGCCAGCGCTTGATTAACCGGAAGCAAAGGCGGCATTGATTTTTTGGACGGGGAGTCAGTTGGCATTGAATTCACCGGATTTGCCACCCGATTTATGCGTAAGGTGGATGTTGGTGATGACCATCGAACGGTCAACCGCTTTGCACATGTCATAGATGGTCAGCGCGGCGATTGAGGCGGCAGTCATTGCCTCCATCTCGATGCCGGTGCGCCCGGTAACAGCACAGATGGCGGTGATGCGGATGCCCGGAAGGCTGACATCGGGGGTGAGGTCAAGCGTGACATGATCAAGGCCAAGCGGATGACAGAGCGGGATCAGCGCAGCTGTCTGTTTGGCCCCCATGATGCCGCCAAGACGCGCCACCTGAAGGACATCGCCCTTTTTCGCGCTGCCATCAATGATCATGGCGAGGGTTTCGGGCTGCATGGTGATCTCGCCACAGGCAATGGCGCGGCGGTCGGTCACTGGCTTTTCGCCGACATTGACCATACGCGCGGCACCGTCGCTGTCAAAATGGGTAAAATCGGCCATCGGCAGGTATCTCCCTCAGTTTTCCTCGTTTTGTCCTGGTCGTAATGTCCTAGTTGGCAAATAGCATGTATCTCGCAAAGATAGCATGCCACGGCGATAAGGTAATGATCATTCAGCAGCAATGATGATCATTTTTCAGAGAGGATCAGTGTAGTCGATCATTTCAGTTTGGCGGCAACCGGGTTGGCGAGGATCGCTCTTGTGGCGGCGGCAACATCATCGGCGCGCATCAGCGACTCACCAATCAGGAAACAGCGTGCGCCAGATTGCGCCATGCGGGCAAGATCGGCCGGGGCGAAGAGCCCGCTCTCGGCGATGGCAATGCGGTCATCGGGAAGGTGCGGGAGCATCGCCGCGCCCACATCAAGCGAGATGTCCATGGTTTTGAGGTTGCGGTTATTGATTCCCATCAAGGGTGATTTCAGGCGGTAGGCACGCTCCAACTCGGCCGCGTCATGCACCTCGATCAGAACATCCATGCCGTAATCATGGGCGCAGGCCTCTAGCTCGGCAGCGCGCGCATCATCAAGCGCGGCCATGATCAGGAGGATGCAGTCAGCGCCAAGGGCTCTGGACTCGGCGATCTGTGCCACATCGATGATGAAATCCTTGCGCAGAACTGGCAGTCGGACAGCGGCGCGAGCGGCCACCAGAAATTCCGTTGCCCCCTGAAACCACGGGCCATCGGTCAACACCGACAGGCAGGTGGCCCCACCCGCCTCATAGGCGGCGGCCAGATTCTCAGGCTTGAAATCAGCCCGGATCAGTCCTTTTGAGGGGGAGGCCTTTTTCAGCTCGGCTATCAGGCCGTAACCGCTGGCCGAAGCGGCGGCAAGGGCGACGGTAAAACCACGGACGGGCGAGGCCGCCTTTGCCGCGCGGTCAAGATCGGCCATGCTACTTGTCCGGGTGAGGGATGCAACCTCATCACGCTTGCCAGCGATGATCTTTGCCAGAATGTCAGTCATCAAACGGCCTTTCTGTCTGTGTCACGCCGCCTGTATAAGGCGGCGTGTTGGTGATGCGCACAAGCGCGGCAAGCGCGCCGCTGGCGCGGCCATCGTCAAGCGAGGTTTTTGCCATCGACGCACCATCGGCAAGCGAGGCGGCATGCCCACCGGCAACAAGCGCGGCGGCAGCGTTGAAGATGACAATATCACGATAGGGGCCGGTGGCTCCATCAAGAAGGGCGCGCAGATGCACCGCATTTTCGGCTGGTGTGCCGCCCAGCAGAGCATCTAGGTTGACTTCCTCAAGGCCGATATCGGACGGCTGGATGGTGAATTCGGTGATCTGGCCATCGGCAAGGGCGGCGACATGGGTGGGGCCAGTGGTGGTGACCTCATCAAGGCCGTCTGCGCCATGCACAACCCAGGCATGGGTGGTGCCAAGCTGAGCCAACGCCTCGGCAAAGGGGCGGCACCATTTGCGGTCAAAGACGCCGACCATGATGCGCTGAACCAGCGCCGGATTGGCAAGCGGCCCCAACAGATTGAAGATGGTGCGAACACCGAGATCGGCACGCACCGGCCCGACATGGCGCATCGCCGCATGATGACGCGGCGCCATCAGGAAGCAGACCCCGGCCTCGGCAAGAGCGCGCTCAACCAGCGGCATCTCGCAGTCAAGATTGACCTCAAGACAAGACAGCACATCGGCAGCCCCGCTTTTGGAGGAGATCGCCCGATTGCCATGTTTGGCGACAGGAACGTCGCAGCCAGCCACGACGAAGGCGGTGGCGGTGGAAATATTATAGGTGCCGATGCAATCACCACCGGTGCCGACGATATCCATCGCTCCGGTGGGTGCTTCAATGGTGGTGGCCTTGACGCGCATTACGCTGGCGGCGGCGGCGATATCCTCGACACGCTCCCCGCGCATTTTCAGGGCAACAAGAAAGGCCGACATCTGAATTTGGCTGACCTTGCCCTCCATGATCGCATCAAAACAGCCCCTGATGACGTCAGGAGCAGGCATCTCGCTTTCAATTTTTTGGCCGTCAATCTTCTGGCCGTCAATAAGGGCCAGCAGCGCGGTTTTCATTATGTCAGTCATGACGCAATCCAGAGCAAAGGAAACAATCGCGCATATAAGCAGGTTTGAGGGCATGTGAAAAGATGCAGATGGACGGCTTTTGTCGCAGACCAGCTGAAAGATGGCGTGGCGTGGGGGTGGCGTGGGGGGAGAGGTGCGCGGGGGATGTTTGTGAGGGCGATGGTGCTTTGGGTAATAAGGTCGTGGATAAAGTTTGCGGCAAAAGAGGCGGCAGGGGGATGGCTTTTGCGGAAAATAGAGGGCGGGGGGCTGTGGTAGTTTTGCCCCATCGCTGATTTAACAATCAACTTGCGGGCGATTAACAAATTCGGCTAAAGCGCGCCCATTTCTGGATGCCCGTTTTCGGATGCCCATTATGGTTTCCGATTTCGGGATACCCATTCAAGGACGTCCGGGTTCGGGATGATGTTTTTCAGCCTTTGCCGTCCAGAATCTGGTGCATGTCGGCGATAATATCGTCAGCTCGACCGATCTTTAAGGTGACACCTATAATCTGTTCAAGAACACACTTGCCAATCAGGGCATCGAAGTACGTTTTGTCGACTCGTCCGACCCGGAGAATTTCGCCCGGGCAACGGATGCAGGCACACGGGCCTAATATGGCGAGACATTGCCGAACCCGAAACTCGAGGTGTTTCCGATTGCCGAGGTAGACGCTTGGGAGTAAACGGGGCATTCTGTTGATCCTCGACAACACCACCTCGCCCATTCTAGCGTGCCCGTTTGACCATGGGGCGGCGATTGTCGTGCATTCGCTGACCAAATATATCGGGTGGTATGGTACATCGGTTGGCGGGGTGATCATTGATGGCGGCAATTTTGACTGGTAGGAATTTCACGAACGCCAGCCAGCGCTGAACACGCCGGACGAGTCCTATCATGGCACGGTCCGGGCCGAGGCGGCAAAGCCGCTGGGGCCGATTGCCTATATTCTGAAGGCGCTGGTGACGCTGTTGCGTGATCTGGGATCGCCGCTCAGCCCGCAAGATGCCTTTCAGATCATTCAGGGGCTGGAGGCGCTAGCGCTCAGGTTCATGGAACACTCAAGAAACGCCACCCGCGTTGCCGATTTCCTTGCCAAGAATCCGGCGGTTATTTCAGCGAATTATCCGCGCCTAAATAAAGGCGTGGTGGCCCGGTGGGCGCGACTCTATTGACACGCTGGCGCTGTTTTATCACGTCGCCAATGTCGGTGATGCGCGCTCACTGGCGATCCATCCGGCATCGACGACGCATTCGCTGCTCTCACCCGAGGAACAGGCCGCAACCGGGGTGACACCCGGCTATGTGCGGCTGTCGGTGGAGATTGAGCACAGTGATGATATCCTTGCCGATCTCGAACAGGCGCTGGACAAGGCAGCGAAAGTCAAAACGCCACAGGCCGCTTGGGGCGGCTTGAGGCCGTAACGAGAAAGCCCGCCGGGAGCTGATGATAAGCAAAGGGGGCTGTTGCCAAATGGTGATGGCCCCTTTTGGTATGTCTGGTCTTTTCTTGACTTTGGTTAGGCGGGCATCTTTTCAGGCGTGCATCTGGTCGGGAAAGCGCTGGTCAAGGCGCAGGATCTGCGTCTCCAGCTGGGCCAGCGCCTCGCCATCAGGAACAGAGGCACCGCAGAGCCGCAGAAAATTTGCCAGAATGCGGTAGCCAGCGACCGAGGCAATCGATTCCGGATGAAACTGCACGCCATGCAAATCCGCATCGACATGCGAGAGGCCCATGATCGCCCCCGCCGCGGTGCGGGCGGTGACTGTGAGTTCGGGGGGCAGGCTGTCCTCTTCAACATCAAGCGAGTGATAGCGGGTGACTGGAAATTCCTCTGGACAGCCGGACAGGATCTCGGTGCGGACAGCGTTTGAATGGCTGAGCGCGACAAGCGATAATTTGCCATGCACCGGCGGATCAAAGGGTTTGACACGCCCGCCAAAGGCAACGGCCAGCGCCTGATGGCCAAGACAGACGCCAAGCACCGGAACCCGGCCCTTGGCCGCGCGGATGAGATCAATCGTGATGCCGGCATTTTCAGGCGTTCCTGGACCGGGCGAGATGATGATCCCCTGCGGCGCTGCATCCAAAATATCAGCAACCGTTGCGGCGTCATTGCGGATGATTTCTACCTCAGCACCAAGGTCGGAGAGAAAATGCCAAAGATTCCACGTAAAGCTGTCATAGTTATCAATCAGCGTGAACATGGGGTTAATCCTCGAAAGCGGGTGGTGGCTGGCAGGACAGACGTTGCAGGACGGCAGCATAGCAGGGTTCTACCGACAGATAAAAGCCAATATGTGTGAGGTGCGGTGGTAATTTTGGGCTGAGTGGGTTGGATATAGG
This sequence comes from uncultured SAR116 cluster alpha proteobacterium, assembly GCA_902547925.1. Classification (GTDB taxonomy): domain Bacteria; phylum Pseudomonadota; class Alphaproteobacteria; order Puniceispirillales; family Puniceispirillaceae; genus MED-G116. Next base: position 28,020 of record CACCQD010000004.1, read on the forward strand.
GTGGAATGGGTGTATTTATATACGGTAAAATAATACCTTGTTTTTGACCCATTGAAAAATAACAATAATTTTAAATTATCTGAATTTTTTCTGTTTGACGGCGGGTGATGATGCGCCTATAACCCAACCCAGCTCTCCGGCGCGCGCCTGCTGGCCGCCCGTTTTTAACGACCGTATTCTGACTGAATTCTGATTGAATTCCTACTGGACTCTGGCTGGATCAGAGATTTTTGGAGACACCATTATGCCTTTGCCAAGGACCTATGTCGCAACGCCGAAAGACATCGAAAAGAAATGGTTCGTTGTCGATGCGGAAGATCTGGTACTGGGCCGCATGGCCTCGCTGATCGCTCTGCGGGTGCGCGGCAAACACAAGCCAACCTATACACCGAACATGGATTGCGGTGATCACGTGATTGTCGTCAATGCCGAAAAGGTGAGGCTGACCGGCAACAAGCGCGCGAACAAAACCTATTACTGGCACACCGGCTATCCAGGCGGCATCAAGGAACGCACAGCCGAGAAAATTCTTGACGGTAAGTTCCCGACCCGCGTTGTCGAAAAAGCCGTTGAGCGGATGATCCCGCGTGGCCCGCTTGGCCGCAACGCAATGCGCAATCTGCATGTCTATGCCGGGCCAACACACCCGCATGAGGCGCAGCAACCCGAAACGCTGGACATCGCCAGTATGAACGTCAAGAACAAGAGGTAGTTATGGCTGAAAAGACACAAACAGACGCCGCTGAAGCCACTGGCATGGCCGCGCTTGGCGCGCTGACAGAGGATGCTGCTGCGCCCACAATTGCTGAGGCACCTGTTGCTCCGGCAGAACCGAAGATCGACAATCTTGGCCGTTCCTACGCAACCGGCCGGCGGAAAGTCTCAGCAGCGCGTGTATGGGTGAAGCGGGGCACAGGCCAGATGAAAATCAATGGCCGGGACGTGAGTGAATATTTTGCCCGTCCGGTGTTGCAGATGATCCTTGCACAACCGTTCGAGACAACCGAGCGTGTTGGCGAGTTCGACGTGATCGCCACCGTCAAGGGTGGGGGCCTGTCCGGACAGGCTGGCGCTGTACGCCATGGCATCAGCCGGGCGCTGACGCTGTTTGAGCCGGGCCTGCGGCCGGCGCTGAAGGCTGGGGGCTTCCTGACACGGGATTCACGCGCTGTCGAGCGGAAGAAATATGGTAAGGCGAAAGCCCGCAAGAGCTTCCAGTTTTCGAAGCGTTAGCGTTCGCCAAGACTTTTCACAAGTGCGAGAGCCCGGCCCTTTGGCCGGGTTTTTTGTTGGAGGCGAATGCTGGCGGGTGCATGTTTAGAACTCATGCTTGGTGGCTATTTTTTGGGGCTCGTCAAATCGCAATTCAAGGAGGCAACGACGATCATGTATCTGCCAACGCATTTTGCCAAAACCGATGCCCGGAGCATCACCGGGTTGATCGCTGAATTCGCCTTGTCCACGCTAGTGGCAGGGATTGGTGATGGCGCGGAGGACAATCATCTTCCGGTATTGTTGCTGGGCGAGGACAGGCTGGTCGGGCATGTCGCGCTGGCGAGCATCGCCAGCTTGAGGATGGTGCGCCGATGATGGCAATTTTTCGGGGCGAGAGCAGCTATGTCTCGTCGAATTGGTATCCGACAAAAAAAGCGCATCACCGGCATGTGCCAACCTGGAACTATGAGTTCTTCGTGTCCATGGCCGGATCAGCTTTCAACATGACAGCCGGACAAAACGCGCCGTCGTCGTCCGCTTGAGGAAAACCATGGAGACGCGAATCAATGGCGGCGAGGCTGGCGCATGGCTGATGCGCCGGAAAATTTATCGAGGCCAATTTGGCCAATGTCGTGGTGTTCAGCATCCCGATCGAGCGGATTGTCGGCAAATCAAAGCTGAACCAGAACAGGGGGTCGGTCGACCATGAGGCAGTCAAACAGGTGATGGACGAGAGGGGCCACAAACGCCTTGTCAGCTGGATGAAAATGCATAAGGTGCATGCGGTGCCAGTATCACCCGCGCCTGACGGGGCAAACATGTCGGATATTTCAGACGGGGCGAAACCGGCTGACATATCAAAGCCACCCGATCAGGACAAAAAATAATCAACAATGCTTTAGAGATAGAGCACGGTGAAAATCATGTTGATCCATTTTAGTTGTTTTTTGGTGTGCAGCCTCGCGCAATAAACCCTTCTCAGGCAAAAAGGCAGACCAATGAACATGGTCCATGGGTGCCAGTCATTGATGATGGCAATCGTGCTGGCAAGGCCGAGGACCGGCGCCAGTCATCTGAGTTGTTGTTCATATTTTGCAAATGCCATGAGGCGCACACTTTACCTCCAAATGAAAAACATGCGATCAAAACAATGGCAGGCGCGTTAATGATTTGCCGGTATCAGGAAGCGCCTCAGTGAAGAGCGGCTGGCAAAAGCGGCTGGCAGAAATGGTTGGCGCAGTTAGCTGATCGAACTGGCACACAGAGAGGATAAAAAGAGGATGCAGAAATGGCTGATGGGGTAAGTTATCTGTTGGTGGCATTGGAAATGGAGATGCCTGAAACAAGTGTGATACCGGCGGGCTTTGAGGTGTGTTTCACCGGTGTTGGCAAAATCAATGCCAGCCTTGCCGCTTCAAAAATCTGCGGCAGGCCTGATTGCCGGCGGGTGATCAATTATGGCACGGCGGGGACGCTGGATGCGGGGCTGGCAGGCCAGCTTGTGCGCGTGGCACGACTGGCGCAGCGCGATATGGATGCGCGGCCATTGGCACCTCTTGGCACAACTCCGTTCGAGGAGGATGGCGGCATGATCGAGCTTGGCGGCGAGGGAGTCCTGCTCAGCACCGGTGATAATTTCGTCACTAGCCCACCCGCCCTCGTCAGCGACATTGTGGATATGGAGGGCTATGCCATCGCCAAAGCCTGTGCGCGCGCAACTGTGCCGTTTGAATGTTTCAAGTTTGTTACCGATCTGGCCGATAAAGAGGCGACAGCGAACTGGCGGGCGAATGTGGCCAAAGGGGGGTGGATGATGCTGGCAAAGCTGGCGACATTATAGGCGCGGCGGAGATGCCTTGCTGAAATGGGTGCTGGCTGGCGGTCAGGTGGCCTGAAGCCCCGCTGTCACAACAACAAGCAGGAGCAGGACAACGCGGCTGCCGCTTTTCAGCATGGCCAGGTGCCGTGGTTTGCTCGGGCGGGCGCGCAGATGGCTGGCAAGAAGCGCATAGGCAAGCGCATTGGCCGCGCCAAACAGAACGAAGGTCGGGATCATGATAGAGAATTGCGGCAATAGCGGGTGGTCAGGCGTGATGAAATGCGGCACAAAGGCGATGAAAAAACCGATCGATTTGGGATTGAACAGGATGACGATGGCGGCATCACGAAAGGCCTAGGACGCAGACAGAGTGAGCGTGCCCGCAATCATTGGTGACGCCTGGCTGCCGCGCAGAATCATCCGCAGCCCAAGCTAGCAAAGATAGAGCGCGCCAAACCATTTCAACGTTGTGAACAGCGTCGAGGACACCAGAATCAGCGCTCCAAGACTAAGCAGTGAGGAGGTCATCGCAAGCAGTTCACCAAGCACAACCCTCGCCAAGATGGCGAGCGCGGTGCGCCACCCATGGGCCAGCGCCTGCGAGACGACAAGCAGAATTGTCGGGCCGGGGATGATCAGGACAAAAATAGTGGTGGCTTTAAAGGCGACCCAGTGATCAAATGACAAACAGGACACCGTGCTGTGAAATGATCCGTCTAAATGTGACCAGTCTGAATGTGATCAGTCTGGAGGCGGGAAAATTTTTCTCCTATCTTGAATGACATTGACAATTTGTCGATAAAATATAAACGTAAGAGCATGGTTTTTTTGGAGACATGATCTTTTTGGGGCTAGTTTTTTTGGGGTGCGCGCCCAGTGGGAAAATCACCCCGTCTGGAAAGGCGTTGTCAAAACACCAAACAGGAACACCAAACCAAAACGTCAAACATGAACGTCACTTGTTAACGCCACATAGAAACGCCAAGCAGCAGGCGTTGAGAGGGTGTCAGCCAGACAAGGGGTGGGCGCGTAAGCGAGCAGGGAGTGAGCGAAAGCAAGAACTGACAGAACCATCAGGAGCGGCGGCGCGCGGAAGTCAATTTGTTTGATCAATGGCAGAGGCTGAGAGCGGGAACCGAGAGCGGGAACCTAGAGCAGGGCCAATAATTTTAGCCATGGGTAGACGCCGAGAACGCGGGCTGGGAGCCATGTACTGGGGATAGTCACGTTGAATGGAATAAACGGAATGAACGGAATGAATGGGATGATGGCGCAAAAAGAGGGTGGCTGGCAATTCTGGGTGGACCGGGGCGGCACTTTTACCGATGTGGTGGCGCGGGCACCGGATGGCACGCTGAAAACGCACAAGCTGCTGTCGGAAAATCCCGAAGCCTATGAGGATGCGGCGTTGCAGGGAATCCGGGACATGCTAGCGCTAGGCGATGACGCGCCGATCCCCGAGGCCGCGATCGAGGCGGTGAAGATGGGAACAACGGTGGCGACCAACGCGTTGTTGGAGCGCAAGGGCGAACGGACGCTGCTGGTGGTGACAAAAGGGTTCCGTGACCAATTGCGGATTGCCTATCAGGCACGGCCCCGGCTGTTTGACATGAATATCGTGCTGCCGGAAATGCTGTATGAGCGGATCGAGGAAGCCGATGAGCGTGTCGATGCGCGCGATCAGGTGTTGGTGCCGCTGGATGCCGAGGGGCTGCAAGGCCAGTTGCAGGCCGCCTATGATGATGGCATCCGGTCAATTGCGATTGTGCTGATGCATGGCTACCGCGTGCATGACCATGAAAAACAGATTGCAGCAATGGCGCGCAAGATCGGCTTTGGGCAAATCTCGACAAGCCACGAGACAAGCTCGATGATCAAATTTGTCGGACGCGGCGATACCACCGTTGCCGATGCTTATCTCTCGCCAATCCTGCGCCGCTATATCGACCGGATCGCCAAGGCGCTTGGCACTGTTAATCTACAGATGATGCAGTCGAATGGCGGCCTGACCGGGGCCAATCTGTTTCAGGGCAAGGATGCCATCCTGTCCGGCCCGGCAGGCGGTATTGTCGGCGCGGTGAAAACGGCGGAGCAGGCCGGTTTTGACAAGGTGATCACTTTTGATATGGGCGGCACCTCAACCGACGTGGCGCATTATAACAATGCCTATGAGCGGGTTTTCGAGACATTGGTTGCCGGGGTGCGGATCCATGCGCCGATGCTGTTGATCCATACGGTGGCGGCGGGTGGTGGTTCGCTTTGCCAGTTTGACGGGGCGCGGTTTCGCGTTGGCCCGGAGAGTGCGGGCGCCAATCCGGGGCCAGCCTGTTACCGGCGCGGCGGCCCGCTGGCGGTGACCGATTGCAATGTGATGCTTGGCAAGTTGCAGACAGATTTCTTTCCCTCGGTATTTGGCCCAGACCAGAATGAAAAGCTGGATGCCGAGGTGGTGCGCCAGAAATTCGCCAGCCTTGCCGCCGAGTTCTCGGTAGCGACCGGTGCTGACCGCAGCGCCGAGCAGATTGCTGACGGGTTTTTGCGGATCGCCGTCGAAAATATGGCAAACGCGATCAAGAAAATCTCGGTTCAACGCGGCTATGATTTGACCGATTATGCGCTGCAATGTTTTGGCGGTGCGGGGGGACAGCATGCCTGTCTGATTGCTGATGTTCTGGGAATGAATGTCGTTCTGGTGCATCCCTTTGCCGGAGTGCTGTCCGCCTATGGCATGGGGCTGGCTGATGTGCGGGCGCTGCGCGAGCGGACGGTCGAGGCACGGCTTGACGAGGAGGTGGTGCCGCGCCTGGTGGGGGAGCTTGATGAGCTGGCAGCGGTGGCAGAAAACGAGGTGTTGGAACAAAAGATCGCGCCAGAAAAAATTGAAATAAAACGATTTGTTCATCTGCGTTATGATGGATCAGACACCTCGCTTGAGGTGCAGTTTGGCCCGGTGCCGGAGATGGTCAGCGCCTATGAGGCAGCCTATCGCGCACGTTTTGGCTTTGTAATGCCGGGCAAGGGCGTGATTGCCGCAACGATCTCGGTGGAGGCGATTGGCCACACATTTGATCTGGAAAGCGAAACGCTGGCGGTGAGTGGTGAGGCCGCACCGATCAGCAGTGCCGAAGCCTATATGGGTGGCGATTTTGTCAATGCGCCCATCTATGACCGCGACACGGTGCCGGCGGGAAGTCGGATTGACGGGCCAGCGCTGATCATTGAGGCAACGGGAACAACGATTGTCGAGCCCGGCTGGCAGGCGGAAATGACGGCGCTCGGCAATCTGGTGCTGCGCCGCGTGGTGGCCCGGGTGGCCCAGGTGGCGATCGGCACGACAAGTGATCCGGTGATGCTCGAGGTGTTCAATAATCTGTTCATGTCGATTGCCGAACAGATGGGCTTTACGCTGCAGAACACGGCGCTGTCGGTCAATGTCAAGGAACGGCTGGATTTTTCCTGTGCGATTTTCGATGCGACAGGATCGTTGATCGCCAATGCACCGCACATGCCGGTGCATCTTGGCTCTATGGGCGAGTCGGTGCGGGCAGTGATCCGGGACAATGAGGGGGCGATCAATGAGGGTGACGGATTTGTTCTGAACAATCCCTATAATGGCGGCACGCATCTGCCCGATATCACCGTGGTCACGCCGGTGTTCGATCAGGGCGAGATTCTGTTTTTTGTCGCGTGCCGGGGTCATCATCCCGATGTTGGCGGCAAAACACCCGGATCGGCACCACCAGACTCTGCGCATATTGATGAGGAAGGTGTGCTGATCAACAATTTCAAGTTGGTCGATGGCGGTGAATACCGTGAAGCGGAAATGGTGGAGGTTCTGAACGACGCGCTGTATCCGGCGCGCAATCCAAAGCAGAATATCGCCGATCTAAGGGCGCAGCTGGCAGCGAATGAGAAGGGCGTTCAGGAGCTGCACAAGATGGTTGCGCATTATGGGATGGAGACGGTGCTGGCCTATATGGGGCATGTGCAGGACAATGCTGAGGAATCGGTGCGCAGGGTGATTGATGTGCTGCGGGATGGCAGCTTCACGTATCCCATGGATAATGGCCAGCAGGTGAGCGTGGCGATCTCTATTGACCGGGAAAACCGCTCAGCCAAGGTTGATTTTACCGGAACCAGCAAGCAGGGCGCGAATAATTTCAACGCACCGGCGGCGGTGTGCCGGGCGGCGGTGCTCTATGTGTTCCGCACGCTGGTCAATGATGATATCCCGATGAATGAGGGCTGTCTGAAGCCAGTCGAGATCATCCTCCCCGATGATTGCATGCTGCGCGCGCAATATCCAGCGGCGGTGATTGCCGGTAATGTTGAAACCTCGCAGATTGTCACGGATACGCTGTATGGCGCGCTGGGGGTGATGGCGGCGGCGCAAGGAACGATGAATAATTTCATCTATGGCAACGAAGATTATCAATATTATGAAACGCTGTGTGGTGGCTCCGGGGCCGGTCCCGATTTCGATGGGGCAGACGCTGTTCACACGCATATGACGAACAGCCGTCTGACAGACCCGGAGGTGCTGGAATGGCGTTATCCGGTGCTGTTGGAGAGTTTTGAGGTGCGCACCGGGTCCGGCGGGCGTGGCCGGCATCATGGCGGTGATGGGGTGCGGCGGCGAATACGTTTTCTGGAGGAGATGGACGCGGTGATCCTGGCCAACCACCGGATCGTGCCGCCCTATGGCATGGCTGGCGGCGGCGCGGCAGCGGTCGGGCGCAACTGGGTTGAGCGTGTCGATGGCAGTGTTGAGGAATTGACGGCAACCGATCTCCGATTGATGCAGCCGGGCGATGTGTTCGTTATCGAAACGCCGGGCGGTGGCGGGTTTGGTCCAGAAGAAGCGGGTCCGACAGGGGCGGATCAAGCGGAAGGCGAACAGGGTAAAGACCGACAGGGGAAAGGAGAGCCAAAATGAGCCCGGAGCGTTCCAGAATTGTCTCGTCAGCGCATCTTGTCTCGGACAGCGCGGCAGAGCTGAGCGAGGTCGAATATGGCCTGATCGTCGCCAGTAACGCCTTTGGGCTGTGGTGCGTGCGGGGGACCGCAGCGGCGATTGCCGAATTTCCGGTGGCCGCTGATTTGGGGGTGTTGGATGTGTTGTGCCTGCACTCGGTCAATCATCGGGGGCGCGAGAAAAAGCTGGCCGATATCTGTTTCAAACTGAATATTGAGGAAACGCATCTGGTCAATTATGCGCTGAAGAAGCTGGTCAAGGCGGGGCTTGTCGGGGGCCGCAAACAGGGCAAGGAAGTGCTTTATGCAACAAGCGACATGGGCAAGGCGTTGTGTCTGCGCTATCGCGAGATACGCGAGGCCTGTCTTGTCGATGCGTTTTCTGCGCTTGGCGAAATTGATGCCGAGAGTCTGGCCGATCTGGCGCGGCAATTGCGCGTACTGTCCGGGCTATATGGGCAGGCCGCCCGCAGCGCAACCAATCTATAGCCGGAACAAATGCGGGAGCAAATACGGGAATGGACTCGGGAACAGATGTTATGAGGGCTGTCTGGTATGAGAGCAATGGGCCGGCAGGAGAGGTGCTGGTCACTGGCGAGATGGCGCGGCCAGAACCAAAGGAAGACGAGGTGTTGGTGCGGCTTCATGCAAGCGGGATAAACCCGTCTGACGTGAAAGCGCGTGCTGGCGCGCGGCCGATGGCGTTTGACAGGGTGATCCCACATAGTGACGGGGCCGGTGTGGTTGAGGCTGTTGGCGAGGCGATTGGTGACTTTGATGTTGGTGCCCGGGTGTTTATCCGCAATGGCCAATGGCGGCGGGCTCTGGGAAGCGCGGCGGCGTACATCGCGCTTGATGCCGGGCTGGTGCATCCGCTGCCGGATGCGGTGTCTTTTGAGGTGGGGGCAAGCCTTGGCATTCCAGGCATGACCGCAGCGCATGCGGTGCTAAAGGACGGGCCGGTTGATGGTGCCAGCCTGTTGGTGCAGGGCGGCGGCGGGACGGTGGCGCGTCTGGCGGTGCAGATTGCGCGGGCCAGCGGGGCACGGGTAATCACGACAAGCAGCCGCGCCGACCAGCGCCGGCGGCTGATCGGGCTTGGTGCAAGCGCGGCGCTTGATTACCGTGACCCGGAGTTGGCGCACCAGATCATCGCGGCAAATGGCGGGCGACCAATTGACCGGGTGATTGACGCCGAGGTCGGTGCCAATCTTGACACCAGTCTGGAGGTACTGCGTGAGGGTGGGATGATTGCCGGTTATGGCTCAGTCAAACACCCAAACCCGGAACTTCCATTTATTAAAATGATGTTTAAAAACATAACCTTGTCATCTATTCTTGTGTATCTGCTTGAAGATGATGACGCGGCACGCTATGCGGCTATTCTGGGGAAGATGCTGAGCGCGGAGACAGTCCAGCTGTCGGTGGCGGCGGCGCTGGGTCTGGAGGAGGCGGTGCAGGCGCATGAGATGGTCGAGGCCGGCAACCGCGATGGGGCTGTGGTGCTGATGGTCTAGGCGCGCCCGGGACGCCCAGCTTCGGGCAGACGCGGGAGAGGCGCGGGAAATGGCTTTGGCTTGTAAAGCCGGTGTCATTTGGGTACATCATAGGCAAGAGTTTATGATTAACTCAACCGCTACCCCGGTTGCTAACCCTTGCTGGAAAATCCCTATGAATGAGCAGAAATCTGTGTTGAAAATCGGCATTGCCGGTCTTGGTGTTGTTGGCGGTGAAGTGGCACGGCAATTGACGGCGCGCAGTGCAGCGCTTGGCGCGGCGGCGGGGTGCGCATTGCAGCTCATCGCGGTTGCCGCCCGGGACCGCACGGCAGATCGCGGGTTTGATGCCTCGGCGATGATCTGGGTGGAAAATGCCGCTGATATGGCGGCGATTGACGAGCTGGATATTATTGTCGAGATGATTGGCGGCAGCAAGGGTGTGGCGCTTGATCTGGTACGCTCTGCGCTCCGCGCTGGCAAGCATGTGGTGACAGCGAACAAGGCGTTGCTGGCGCATCATGGAGCCGAGCTGGCTGGGCTTGCCGAGGAGAATGATGTCGGGCTGTTGTTTGAAGCGTCGGTGGCGGGCGGCATTCCGGCAATCAAGACGCTGCGCGAGGGGTTGGGGGGCAATGAGTTCAGCCGTGTGTCAGGGATTTTGAATGGTACCTGCAATTACATTTTGACCCGGATGGAGAAAACCGGCGAGGCGTTTGATGACGTGCTGGCCGATGCGCAGAAACTGGGTTATGCTGAAGCTGAGCCGTCTCTCGACGTTGATGGCATTGATGCGGCGCATAAGCTGACGCTGCTAGGGGCGATCGCCTTTGGTCAGAAGCCACGCTTTGAGGCGGTGTCGATACAGGGGATACGCGATGTTGCGGCGGTTGATTTCACCTATGCCAACAAGCTGGGCTTTCGGATCAAGCTGGTTGGGGTTGCCGAACCTGGGATTGCGCCGCGCATGCAGACCTGTCTGTTGCCGCTGAATTGCCAGCTGGCGAAGGTGAATGGTGTGTTGAATGCGGTCGAGTTTCACGGCACGCCGATTGGCGGCACCCTGTCGATCGGGCCGGGGGCCGGGGCCGGGGCGACCGCATCTGCGGTGCTGGCCGATCTGATTGATATTGGCCGGGGGCGGATCACGCTGCCATTTGGCCGGCCGGTGGCCGAGCTGGTGGAAATTGATGAGGCCACACAGCGCGATGGCGATGACACGCCGTTCTATGTGCGCCTGATGGTGGTCGATCAGCCGGGGGTTCTGGCCGATGTAACGAAAATGTTGCAGACGCACCAGATTTCGGTGGAGAGTTTGTTACAGCAGGGCCGCGCCCCCGATGATGTGGTGCCACTGGTGATGACAACACATGAGACAAGCGGAGCGGTGCTGGCGTCCGCTCTAACGGCGATCGAGGGGCTGGCCGTGGTGCGCGCCAAGCCGGTGGCGATGCCGATACTGCCGGATGAGGTGGAGGGCTAGGTGGCCACAAGCAGCCCGCGTGATCCTGCGCTCAGTGACGCATTTATGGGGGTTGCCATTTCGGCGAGTGGCGCGCGCTGGCAGGAAAGCCCGAAAGCCGTAACCGACATTGATCTTGACCGGTTTGCCGCCGGTCTTGCCCAGAATTTTGCCAATTTGCCACTGCCGATTGCCCGAATATTGGCGGCACGCGGCATCAGCGCCGAGGCATTGCCGACACATATCAACCCGAAATTGCGTGATCTGCTGCCTGACCCATCGCGGTTTCGCGATATGGACAGGGCGGCAGCGCGGCTGGCCGACTGCGTTGAGGCGGGTGAGCCGATTGGCGTTTTTGGCGATTATGATGTCGATGGGGCGGCGGCGGCGGCGCTGTTGGTGACGGTGATGCGCGAGCTTGGTGTTGCCGTTGATGTGCATATCCCGGATCGGTTTTTCGAAGGCTATGGCCCGAATGAGGCGGCGTTGATGGCGCTCCGGGAGCGTGGCGCCAAGCTGTTGGTGACGGTGGATTGCGGGATTACCGCGCATGCGCCGCTGGCCGCGGTGGCCGATACCGGCATGGATGTGATCGTCATCGACCATCATATCGCCGAGCCCGCATTGCCGCCGGCGCATAGCGTGATCAACCCGAACCGGCTGGATGAGACGGGAGAATATGGATCGCTCTGTGCCGCAGGGGTGTGTTTTATCACGCTTGTCGGGCTGGTGCGGGAGCTGCGCACGCGGCAATTCTTTAACGATAAGCGCCCCGTGCCCGATCTGATGATGCGCCTTGATCTGGTGGCGCTGGCGACTGTGTGCGATGTGGTGCCGCTTGTCGGGCTGAACCGGGCGTTTGTGGCGCAGGGCCTGAAAATCATGGCGAAACGGCAGAATCCCGGTCTTGCCAGCCTTGCCGATGTGGCCGGAATGAAAACCGTGCCGAATGCCCATGCGCTCGGGTTTTTGCTGGGGCCGCGAATCAACGCAGGGGGACGCATTGGCGTGCCCGAGACTGGGGTGCGGCTGCTGGCAACGGACCGCGCGGATGAGGCGGTGGGGCTAGCCGCGCGGCTTGATCTCTATAATCAGGAACGACGCCAGATCGAGGAAGGCATCCGCCAACAGGCGATTGACCGCGCCGAAGCGATGATCGGTGATGGCGATATCGGCACGTCAGGGACGGATAAGTCAGGAAGGGGTAGGGCGGGCGCGGGTAGAGGGACAGATGTTCTGGTACTGGCCGACAGGAAGTGGCATGAGGGGGTGATTGGCATTGTTGCTGGCCGCCTGCGTGAGCGGTTTGGCAGGCCGGCCTGTGTGATTTCGCTTGCCAGTGATGGTGTTGGCAAGGGGTCTGGGCGGTCAATAGCCGGGTTTCGGCTTGGCAGCGCGATCATCGCGGCGCGTCAGGCGGGGATTTTGCTGGGGGGCGGCGGGCATGACATGGCCGCTGGCTTTTCGGTGGAGGAGAGCAAGATTGAGGCGTTGCAGGCGTTTCTGGCCGAACGGCTGGCGCAGGATCTGGCCGGAGAGGCCCCGCAGCTTGTGCGTGAAGTGAGCGCGGCGCTGAGCTGCGCCGGGGTACAACCGGAGATCGCGGATTGGCTGGAGACGCTGGGGCCATTTGGCAATGGCAACCCGGAGCCGCGCTTTGTTCTGCCCGATTGCCGGGTCACATTTGCCAAGCCGGTTGGCAGCGATGGCGCGCATATTTCCTGTCGGATTGATGATGGTGGTGGGATGGCGCTGAACGCGATTGCCTTTCAGGCGGGCGGCGCACCGCTTGGCAAACTGTTGCTGGCGGCGGCTGATGATGGGCGCTATGTGCATGTTCTGGGGAAGCTCAGGCGCGATGGGTTTCGTGGTGGCAGGGCGATGCAGATCGAAATCGAGGACGCCGCGACACCGCCGCAGAGCGTTTTTGGCGCAGGCGGTGGCAGATAGGTGAAAATTGCGTGAAAAGCGGCTTGATTTGCCCCACAGAATTGACTAAACACACGGTCACTATGTTCACTGGCCTTTACGTCCCGTTCGTCTAGGGGTCTAGGACACCGCCCTTTCACGGCGGCAACAGGGGTTCGAATCCCCTACGGGATGCCAGCCTACAACCCAAGCACAGCCTCAAAAACACGCCCTCGGCCCTCACGGACCGGGGCTGTTTTTTTGTTTATGTTATAGTTTTTCTTTTTTTAATGGTGTGTATGTTGATTTATAGAAAATTATACTTTGAAACACCTAATTAGAATACTGAATGTAAATAAAATTCTTGAACTATTTTCTGCTACTGTGGTCACAGAAACCTTCGACGAAACTCTATTTTGTCACCACGTTGGAGGGGAAGACATTTTGGGTTACTTAGTTGCTTTGACGTAGTGAAGTGCCGCGTTATATTTGATTTCGTGATTAACTCGTCTTTTTTTGCATAATTCTAACACTTTACTCTTTATAGCCGACATCTCTTTATCACTTAAGTTTGATCCGGAGTATAGTTTCGCTCTAGGACCGATACTTAAAAGTATTTCAACGTCTTTTTCAGGGGTGTCCCGGGTAGAAATAGAAGACGAGACTGTGTCGATTTTGATTTCCCGAAATCCAGATAAATCCAAAATTTCCCAAATATATTTTTTGTCACTAAAAGCAAATGCACCTGGCTCCCTTGTTGTTGGAGGCAAATTTTTATTCGTGTAACTTGTCACAATCTCAGAGCCCTCAATAAAAAACTCATTGCAATTCATATCTGCCCAACAAACAAAGTTCAGTGATCCTCCTGTTTTCATTGATAAATGTATATTCTTAAAAGCTTCTATCGGGTTCTCAAAAAACATCATGCCAAATCTAGAGATCACTTTGTCAAAACTTCCTACTTTGAATTTGTAGTTTTGTGCATCGCAGGTGTTGAATTCTAAATTTTCAATGTTTGAAAATTTATTTCTCGCAAAAGTTAATAATGTTTCCGATATGTCTGCGCCTTGAACATAACCGCTGCTTCCAACATACTGCGAAGCTCTAAAAGATGTTTCGCCGCCACCACATCCCACATCCAAAACGCAATCGTTTTGAACAATTTTTGACCTAAAAAAAAGTTCATCAGTTAAAACAGAGAAACGCTCATTCATTGCGTCATCAATTTTAACCCACTTGGGACCAGATTTCTCATTCCAGTACTCTGACTGTTCTATATTTTTTATTGTTTTTGACATAGGGTGAAGAATATTCCGCTGACACTTTTTTAGTAAGTTCCAAATATAAAATTATTTCCTCGGAGGGCGCCACAACATTAATGAAGGCGGTTTGCTGCAAAAAATGCACGTGAAGTGATTTTTAAACCCGATTTTTAAACGATTTGTTTAGTGAGTTTAATTAATATTCTAAGGCGAATTTTAATGGATTAATGTTGCTTAAGTTTACGTGGCCCTCCACAGGGGGCTCCAACTTGTTATAGTTTGTTATAGGTTTCTAGCTTCCAACGCCCACCAACAGTAACAAAAACACCCCGTAAACGCTGAGTTTTTACCTCCAGAAACCGCCAAATATCCCTCTTTCACGGCGCCAATAGGGGTTAGAATCCCCTACGTGATGCTAGCCTACAAAGCAGGCACAGTCTTAAAAACAAGCCCTCCACCCTCACGGACCGGAGGTTTTTTTTATTTTCTGAACTTTGCCCCGCTTCCAATTGGCCAAACAAACTTGATTAATAACAGTTTTTAGTATTCCGTTATTGCATGCAGGAAGAGCCTCTTAAGCACTTGGTTTAAAAGTTGTTGTGCTAATTTTTGAATATCAAATTTGGGTTTACTTTTCCTAACGGCTAAGCGCTAACAAAACTAGGCAGAACATTAAGTGAAGCTACAAAACTCGACCGAAACATTGCACGTCTTATCTACAGCAGCAGGGATAATTTTATTCTGCTATATGGCTTTTGCGACTGTTTTTGGTCCTTATAAAACTACGTTTGTCCATCTGGCTTTGTTCGCATTACTTTCTTTCATTATCCTGTTTTTGGATAGTATGGCTTTGCGCCAAAATAGCAGGAAAAAGGTCTCTTATGACCTTGTCCTTTTATTAGCTTCGGCAATTCCTTTGATCTACTTCATATTAGATTTTGAAAGGTTGATTAATCTATGGGGCTCAACATACCTATCATACTTAGATTTGTTTTTAGGGAGTGTTTTTGTGCTCGTCTGTATTGAGGCCTCAAGGCGTCAATCATATATGCTCGGCGGTTTAGCTGTTTTGGCTTGCCTTTACATGCTCTTTGGCAATTTTTTGCCGGGTGTTTTTAGTCATGCCGGCATGGATTTTGGCCGTTTCATTTACACAGTTGTTTACACTAGTGAGGGTCTTTTTGGCACTGGCCTTAAAGTGGCAGCAACATACCTATTCATGTTCATGGTTCTTGGGAGTGTCCTCAGGGTAAGTAAAACAGGCGATTTCATGATTGATTTAGCTAATAGCGTTTTGGGAGCACGGACTGGTGGCGCGGCCAAGGGAGCGATGGCAGCGAGTGCGGGCCTTGGAACCATAGTTGGAAGTTCGATTGGTAATGTGGTTGCGACCGGCACATTTACAATACCGCTTATGAAAAGCACGGGATTCCAACCCCACGTGGCAGCCGCAGTGGAAACGAATACCTCAGAGGGTGCCCAACTTGTACCACCAATATTAGGCGCATCCGCGTTTATCATGGCTCAGGTAACGGGTATTTCTTATGAAATTATTGTGTTGGCAGCAATCATTCCAGCCGCGTTGTACTACATATCTCTTTATTCTGTTGTTCATATTGAAGCTCTGCGTCACGGGATAAAAGGGCTGCCAGAGGATAAAATTCCCTCTTTTAAGGAAAAATTTGCTGCCGGTTGGCATCTCCTGATCGCTCCGATTGCGCTTTTTTGCCTTTTGCTGATTGGGTCTTACACTGTGACCTTTGCGAGCTTAGCAGCTATTTTTATTGCCGTAGCCTGTGGATTGGCGAGAAAGAGCACCAAATTTGGTTTTAAAAAATTGATTAAATTTGCCAGCGAAGGCCTGAGTCAGTCGGCCCAAATCACAGCATTAGTAATTTCAATTGGGCTGATTCAAGCCTCTATAGTCGCCACCGGACTTGGGCCAAGGTTGACAGACATAATTCTTGGATTAAGCGACGGTTCATTATTGATGACAGCGGGTCTGACGGTCGTTGCGGCTACAGTCCTTGGAATGGGGATGCCTACTCCCATAACATATTTGCTTCTTGCAATGTTTGCCGCACCCGCTCTGGTTGAATGTGGAGCGAGTGTTTTAGCCGCCCATCTTTTCTTGTTCTATTTTGCGATCAAGTCAGGCTCTACACCTCCTGTTGCACTGGTTGCAGTCGTAGCTGCCAGCATTGCAGAGGCTCATTGGTTTCGCACAGCTATCACAGCGTTCACACATTCATTGCCCGGCTTTGCAGTTGCTTTCATGTTTCTTTATGAACCGGGGCTTCTTTTTGAGGGCGATTACTCTGTCATATTTTTCGTGTTCGTGAAGGCCGTTATCGCAGTGATTGCGATAACCTATGCTATCCAAGGTTGGTGTGGTGGATGGGTTTCATGGTTTTCTCGAGCAGTGCTCGCTTCAGCGGGATTGGCTATTTTTAACGAAAATTTGTACGCAAACTCATTTGGTATAGCCGCCATCGTAAGTATTTTTTTATTCCAATATTTGCAAAACTCGGCAAACATTAAGCGTTAGGAACACAAAGTGGAGGAGATAATGAGAAAGATAAATGCATTTATCACGGTGGCAGCTTTCCTGTTCGGAGCTAGTCATGCGCTTGCGGCAGACCAAGTGTCTATAGGAGCCAGTGGATCAGGCTCTGGTCCCTACTTAAATGCTGGTTTGATGGCAGAGGCAGCCAACAAGGCGCAAAAAGATTATAAATTTTCAGTTCAAACGACTGGTGGATATAAAGATAATCTTGGTTTGGTGCTCACAGATAAGGTTGATATTGCTCTTAACACGCTAATTGGCATTTATGATGCCTACAATCAAAACGGTAGTTATGGCACTTCACCTATGAAGGATGATTTTAAGCGTTTGCGCTACCTCTTCACGTTTGGTGCAGTGCCTCAAAATATCTTTGTTCGCGCAGATAGCGGAATTGGCTCTTTACAGGAAATAAAGGGACAGTCTTTCAATATAAACAAGCCTTCAAGTTTTACTCACGGTATGAATTTGAAAATGCTTGAAGCGGCAAATATATCTACGGATTCTTTCAAAGTTGGCACCGTGAGCACGGGTCAAGTATTCGAACAAGTGCAAAACAAGGTTTTTGTCGGTGGAGCTCACGTTTATCAGTTAGGGCTTGGAAATGCTCAAAAATTATCTAGTACGGTTGAGATAAAATATCTTGATGTTCCTCAAGATGTGATTGATCGAATGAATGTGGGTTACAATGGACTTTTGGTTCCATATGTGATTCCAGCCAATACCTACAAGGGGCAGAAAAACTCTGTGAATACCTTTGGGCTTGCTCAGGTAATGTTCACCGATGACAGCGCTGATGAGGATCTAATTTACGAATTTACCAAGTCATTTTGGTCGAATATCGAAAATTTGCAGTCTAAGAATACCAGCTTTGCTGGTATGAGTGCTAAGCTTGGTGCCAAAAATTATGAAATTCCTATGCACCCAGGCGCATTACGATATTTCAAAGAAATTGGTGCCATGTAAAAACAGTAACGTTGTTCGGAGTTTTGTTACGTTTTCAGCGACAAAAAAGTGACCACAGGAAATGAAGTCTTCTGTGGTCAATAATATTAATAAAAATCAATAATTGACGTATTTGGCATGCTAAACAATGTGGCGACGTTTGCAAAAAAGCGCAAAGCAAGGGCCTGAATCTAGTCCAGTTTAGTCCAGGTTTCTGGATACCAACGACTGCCAAAATGTCCCAGAACACGGTAGTTTTCACCTCCAGAAACCGCCAAATATCGCCCTTTCACGGCGGCAACAGGGGTTCGAATCCCCTACGGGATGCCATTTTTTATCAATAAAAATAATAGGTTAAGGACAAGTGTCCACGTTTTGTCCACACTTAGGCGGGAACACCCAAAACCGCAAGTCGATTGGACAATCTTTGCGCCCGATTCGGGGTCTGTTTTGCCCAACGCGAACGCAAGATTTCCTTGCTACGGACCAACGAAATAGATGAATTAAAATGCGCTGAGTCAGTTCTTGTAGCCCATCGCTTCCCAACTCTCATCAGCATTGCTACACTTCAGCCATGTACAGTGCCGCACTAGCATCACTGGTTGGACTGATGCTGTCGATTACTCTGCAATCGGCAAACGCATTAAATCTGAGTTGTAAGCGAACTTCAGGGATGCATGACGGCTTTTCAACTAGAAGTGTTTTTGAGTCCTGGTTTCCAAAACGGGTGAACCCGACCGCAGACGAGCAAATTCCAACCAGCAAAGATACTCAAGTTAGTTTTCAGATTAATGGTGCAAAATATACTCTAACGCCATCCAAAGTGATGACTGGCTCCTTGCCAGAAAAAGCAGGTTACAAGTCAGTCACTGGCGTTAGGTACAAATGTAATGCCACGTCTAATGAGGTCAAGATTGCATTCGGCCAACCTGGTAAAAAGGCTAATACCAAGAGCTTGACCACCACTGCCTCCACAAGCGCAAAGACACCTCAATCGAAGAGTTTGGTGAGGTGGCAGAGAAAAACGGATAGCTATGTGTGCAAATTTGCTCCGAAGTTTAATAATGCTTTGAGAGAAGCCAAACGTCGTGGCCTGAACTGTGCTGTTGACGAGAGTGGCTCAACCCAAGCAACGGTCGCCGGCTTGACACTTACCCAGGTGCCTGTTTCTCAACACAGTAATCCTTCGATATGTAATTTTGCTACCTATCGTGCCGGCTTAAAAACAGTATGGACAACATCCAAAGACAAGCAAGTATATGTCCAAGAGGCAAAACGACGTTCCCTGAAGTGTGGTGTTGACAGCAGTGGCTCAACCCAAGTTGCCACGGCCACCTCCAAACCAGCTATATCCTCCGCCGAACTTGACGCCGAACGTCGAAAGCGGCTCCAAGCTGAAGCTGAGTTAGCCGCCCTAAAAGCCCAAAAGCAGGAGCAGCAAAAAACAATCTCCAGCGACACTAAAGCTCCACTGCTAACAATTGACAGTGCTGTCACGGAGGGTAAGCAAGGCATCATTCTGGGCAGGGCCACAGACAATATTGGAATTGCAGAAGTAACCATCGATGGACAGCTGGTTGCGTTCGATGTCTCAGGCAACTTCCAATTCAACACCTTCGTTCCTGCAACAGGTAAAGAAGTGTTGGTTGAAATTAGCGACTTGGCTGGCTTATCCAATTCAAAGGTAGTTTCTCTGTCTCGTTCTGATGGAGTGCAACCTGCAACCTTGTCATTTGCCAGCTTGAATCCAATGGGACGTAAAGTGGCTAGCAACGATACCGCAGTGGCTTTGATTGTTGGTGTTGATGCGTACGAAAACACTCCGGCCAGAGCCATTTATGCGGATAGTGATGCTAGGGTATTTGCTGATTACGCATCAGAGAAACTGGGCGTCCCTGAAAATCGCATTAACATTCTGGTAAATGATGGTGCTGGCGAGAGGGAAATGCTTTTGTCGGTGAAATCGTGGTTATCCCGTGCCGTCAAACAGAACCAGTCCGACGTCTACGTGTTCTTCGCCGGTCACGGTCTGGCCAGTGATGATGGTGAACAGATGTACCTGCTACCCTATGACGGTGCCCCTGAGTTGTTAGATGATACCGCAATTGCCAGGGAACGCCTTTTCACTGACATCGCTTCCGCCAACCCCCGTAGTGTAACGGTATTCCTCGACACCTGCTATTCCGGCATAACCAGAGGCACTGATATGCTAATAGCTAGTCGTCCTATCGCTATCAAAGCACTCAAGCAATCAGTACCTGACAATTTCACAGTTATGACAGCAGCAGCTGGTGACCAGACAGCTAAACCACTGGAAGAAGCCAAGCATGGAATGTTCAGCTATTTCCTGATGAAGGGGATGGAAGGGGAAGCAGACGCTAATCAGGACAGCAAGATTACCGCTGGTGAATTGCACAGTTATGTTCAGACAAACGTAATCCAGCAGTCCAGTGGCAACCAGACTCCGGAGTTACAAGGTGATGCCAATAGAGTGCTGGTGAGGTTCCAGTAAGCCCGACGGATGTCAAAAAGAAAAACGTGATTGATTAAGCGCGTACAGTTCGGGTCGTTCTGAGACAGACTGAGACAAACTGAGACAAAAAAGTAGACATCTTCATAATAAACTATTGATTTAAATATATAATATGGTCCTACGGGATGCCAGTCTACAACATAAAGCTAGCCTCAGAAACAAGCCTTCGGCCTTCACGGACTTGGGGCTGTTTTTTTGTGTATGTTATAGCTTTCTTATGGTTTTTCAGATGTTACGTTTCAAATTACTTTAGTCGTTTGTTTTAGTAAGGCGAGTTTACAATGTAGTTTTTGTTGAAAACTATCGGTTTAGACAAATTCCCAGAAATGCTCGTTTTTGCAACTCTGTTTGGTATTTTTGTTTGAAGCGGTGGCTCTAACATCTACGCATTTTTCAGACAGCATTGCGTCGTTCAGGCTCTAAAACGCTCTCTACTCATGTCGCATGTACTCTTAATTCGAATGAGATCATCCTCTGATAAAAATAATTAACACATTTTTATATTGCAAATGATAATTAGTATCATTATCATTTGCAATATAGGTTTTAGTTAAGTTGTGAAACCAAACACTCTTGGACCGCCCTTGGGTATTTTAGCTTTCGTAACTCTTTGAAAGTTAGATTTTTGAATCGTGCCAATGGGTGGTGTTGGGCGGGGTCAGTATTTGCGTTCCCTTGTTAGCTGACCCCGTTCAAAAATAGCAGTTTTATTAAAGAAGAAGGAAAATCTTAAATTTTATTTTTTGGTGCTGAGACGGTTGCATCACCAAAATTCGACCAGATCAATTTGGGGGAGCTTATGTATATTGAGATGAGTCGTTCTGAAGTTGTTAAAGGCGAAGAGCGGCAATTTGAACAGTCATCTATAGAGAGACATTACAAATTAAAAGATATCCCAGGATATCTTAGTGCTCACTTTGTTCGCGGTGGGACCAATGGCGTTGTCACTTTTTACTCGTTGCACACGAGATGGACCAGCAAAGACGAATTTTTAAACTGGTGCACAGGCGAATGATTTTAATACCTTGATGTACTAA
This sequence comes from uncultured SAR116 cluster alpha proteobacterium, assembly GCA_902547925.1. Taxonomy (GTDB): domain Bacteria; phylum Pseudomonadota; class Alphaproteobacteria; order Puniceispirillales; family Puniceispirillaceae; genus MED-G116. Next base: position 49,234 of record CACCQD010000004.1, read on the forward strand.
GTCGTGAGAAATTCACATAGGTTCAACCATGCTGATTTAGTGCCGACAAATTCACCCAGCAAATCTCGCGAAAGCTTGGTTTAAAGCATCCATAATTAGTAATTAGTGACAAAAAGAGGAATTAAACCTTCAGATGGTAATCATTCCACGAGTTGGGCAAAGGCAAACAGGACCTTAAATTTTTTAGGCCGGGGATTTGTTATGTGGTTTGTATTGAAAGTCAGTTGGAAAGCTGACGCGCCTACGGAGAAATGGGCGTGACAAAGTCACCCATTTCTAGAAACGTCAAAAATTGGGAAAACTAGAATCTAAAATTTTGAGGACAACCACATTGTCGAAAATAATTAGTCCCTGTGTTGGGGTTTGCAAATACAAGCTAAAGGGACGCTGCTCCGGATGTGGGATGAAAAAAGCTCACAAAAGGGCTTTTAAAAAATTGGACTCAACAAAGAAGCGACAGGATTTCCTTGCAACGTTAATTTTATACCAAAAAGAGCTTCACCTTTACCAAGACTGGGTCCGCTTGTATCGCAAAAAATGCAGGAAGAAGGGAAAGGAATTCCCCCTTCAACTAGAAATCTCCGAGCAGCCCCAACTGCAAAAGCTGCGCGACTAAGCTAAATGACTTTTAAGCATCCAAGCAAATTTTTCATGCTCGCGCGCTCTGCCGATACACAAGTCTTCGGTAAGTTTGTCATTTTTCTCGGAGGCAATGTCACACGCCCCGATCAGGGTTTCCGCTAATGTTTCCTGTGCTATTGCCATTGCCGCAATCATTTCGCGGTCAGTGGCCTCTCCTTCGTGCTCTTCCACCTTGGACCGCGCAACCATGCCAGATAAAGTGCCCTGAGCATGGCCGCCAATTGCCTTTATACGCTCCGCTAAATCATCCTGACCCTCGAAATGATCCTCGTAAATTCTTTGAAATAAATCGTGGAGGGGCCCGAAAGCCATACCAGTAACATTCCAATGGAAGTTCTGTGCAAGCATAGTAGTCACTGTCGTTTCCGCTACCGCTTGATTAAGCGCGTCAACGATTGCAAGTGACGCTTGCGGGATTTCATGGCCTTTTATCAGTTCCATAATTATCTCCATCGAATTGGGCTATACAGACTGACATATAGCTATTTGCCATTTAAATACAAGATTTTCTATTTGGCATTGAGAAAATTAATTATCGTAATGACATGCATATTTTCTCAACAAGATAGAGAAAATGAGGGTGGACTCTCCGGCTGAGCCTCGACGATAACAAGAACTTTGTGCTTGCCTCGTCCGCTGAAATATAGCTCTCAAATATCCGGATGAGCCAAGCCTCATCAAAAGTCAGTTCATCGCACCCGGGGTCACTAAACTTTGCAGAGCACCCCAACAAAGATGGTAACCCACGGATTAACGTTTCAATGTGCGCTGATAGTGCGGCCTCATCCTGCGACTTCAATAAGTCACACGCTCTTATTAAGTCTATTTTGGGTTTTGCTCTGCTCAACTGGTATGTAACTCTAAAAAAATCCAGTAACCCCGAACTTTTTCCGGGCATTTGAGAAAAACTTGGTCCAGATAAATCATATTTGAGTTTTGAGAGGTTAGCGGACATTGTGATTCACTTTTTGCGAATGAGAACTGTTCTCATAAACTAACTAAAAATGGAGAACTTTCAAGTGTTCTTTTTATTTAAACACATAAAAATAATGCAGACATATCGTGTGTTGCAAATATCTATAGTCATTGTTTGCGCGGTACTTTCGTCCAACTCTCAGGCCGGTGATTATGAGCGTGGGTTTGAAGCCCTCGCATCAAAAGATTATCGAAAGGCTGCCTATTACTTGAGCCTATTTGCCAGTAACGGCGATGCGCGCGCGCAATACAACATGGGTATAATGTATCGTGACGGACTTGGTGTTGTGCGTGATCCAAGAGTTGCTCTGTCTTGGCTTCTGTACGCCTCGGCGCAGGGTCACATGCTCGCTAACTATGCATCAGGCCTTTTAATGCGCGACGGGCCTGTAGATGTGCAAGATTCTGAGCGTGCGCTGCATTATCTTAGCGAGGCAGCATTTCTTGGGCATGCGCTTGCACCACTTGAAATTGGCAATATGTATTTTGTAGGCAAGCATGTTTTCAAAGATCGCACGCTTGCATTTGTCTGGTGGAGTCTCAGCGCTGATCGAAATGGGCCTGGTGCACAGGCCAACATTGAGAGCCTTACTGACAGTCTTACCACAGAGGAAGTGGCCAAAATCCACGGTATTCTTGCAAAATGTGATATATTGCCTCTACGAGAATGCTTGGCAGAATCTTTGCTGTATTTGGAGCCAGCAGAAGTGGAAAGTGGTGTCGTCTCGCAGCCAAAGCTCTAGGTACTGGTTTAAGTTTCTAAGATGCGCCAGTTTTTGCGAAGAAGTTGAACAGTAGGGCGGGTGTTATGGGTGTGTTGTGACTACCTCCAACCACCATCGGCTATCATGGAGATTCGGAATTTAGTATTATTCGCCCCAAACGCCGCCTACTCGCAATCTTGACAAAGGTCCCCAGTAGAGAACAAATCACTGAAAGCGCTCATGAGAACAGCGCAAAGGTCACGCTTACATCATTGAAATAGGCGATAATTTGTTCCTGAATTTGATTGTTTGTCAAAACCACGCGGAGGAAAGTGGGGGCTACAAAAAGTGTGGCGGCACATCCCCAGAGCGTGGTAAGCGTGACGGCCCTAAGTGCGTGCCAGCCACGAGTGCGGGGCGTATGAGCAAGTCACAAGCGCGTTTAGATGTGTCTCGCAAGCGGTCTAAAAGCAGGACGTGGGTGGCAAGCCAACTGATTTGGCGACCTTTGCAAAAAAGCGCTAGGCAAGGGCATAAATCTGTCCCAGTTTATCCTAGGTTTCTGGCTCCCAACGACTGCCAACAACTGCCAAAATATCCCAGAATTTAGTACTTTTTACCCCCAGAAACCGCTAATTATGCCCTTTCACGGTGGCAACAGGGGTTCGAATCCCCTATGGGATGCCGGCGTTTTTAGACGTATACGCATAGTCGACAGACACGAAAACGGGGGTGATGTATGAAAGGGGTGAGGGCGTTGTTCAGGATTACGGGCAGGCGGCGCGATGTTACCGCCGGGCCGCCGAACAGGGATATGCCATAGGTCAGAATAATTTGGGTGTGATGAATGGATTAGGAGAAGGCGTTGGTGCAGAATTATGTCACCGCCCATATGTGGGGCAATATCGCGCGGGCCAACGGATATAACAGTGCAAAGTTGGTTGATGCTTTTGAGCAACTGATGAGTAAAGACCAGATTGCCGAAGCGCAGCAGCGCGCCAGTGACTGTATGGCAAATCAATAAAAAAATTTTCGGGGAGGGGGCAGAGCAGGCCGGGTGGTTCGAGATGGGCGTAGCCGGTTGCGGCGTTGGCGATTTATCGGGTGATTTATGTGGTCATCATTTGGTCAGCAGAGACGGGAGCCAGGTGGAGGCTTCGGGGATCAGGATCATCAAAATCCCGTACAGAATGCCGACACCGACAAACAGCGGCACCTCGCGAAATGCCTTGGCTGGGTTTTCCTGAATGACGCTGGCGCTAGTGTAAATGCCGACACAGACCGGCGGGGTGATCATGCCGATCCCGGCAAAGGCAACAAACACCACATAGAGATGCAGCAGGCTCTGGTTGAAGGACAAGGTGATCGCGGCAAAGATCGGCACGGTGAGATAGAAAACTGGAACGATCTCGACAAAGGTGCCGAGCAGGAGGCAGATGATCGCCAGCGCCACCCAGAACAGCGCAAATGTTGCGCCCATATCGGTGAAATAGCTGACGATCTGTTGCGGGATCTGGCTGTAGGTCAGGACCACGCTGAGGAAGGTGGCGGTCGCAATGATGGCGAAAATGATCGCGGTGATCGTCGCTGTTTCCCTTAGCGCAAGGCACAGCGAGGCGAAGGTCAGCTCCCGGTAGATGAAAAATCCCATTATGATTGCCCAGACGCCAGCAACGGCGGCTGATTCAGACGGGGTCAACAGGCCGGCATAAATGCCGCCAAGAATGATGATCGGGGTGAATAATCCGGGCAGTGCGCCAAGAAAGCTGCGCCAGCGTTCCACCGCCGAGGCCGGTTCCGGGTTGCGTATGTTGCGGCATTTGATCAGCACAACAATGACCATGAAGGCAAGCAGGATCAGCCCCGGGACCACCCCGGCGGCAAAGGTCTGGGAGACCGGAACATTGGTCAGCGCGCTGAACAATATCGCGGCGTTTGAGGGTGGGATCAGCGCCTCGAGAAGCGCCGCCGAGGCCGCCAGAACGATGACAAAGGGGCGGGGATATCCCTGTTCGATCATCTTTGGCATCATGATCGTGCCGACAGCGGTGATGGCGGCCAGAATGGAGCCACAAAAGGCGGCAAAAAACCCCATGGCGATCACCATTGCAATGCCAAGGCCGCCCGGCCAATGGCCGACAAGTGCCGTGGCGAAACCCACCAGACGTTTGGCAGCTCCGCCCCGGAGCATCACCATCCCGGCGAAAATGAACAAAGGCACGGCAACCAGAATATGCTTTGTCATCGCGCCGAAGGAGACCTGAATCAAGGTTGACCAGGGAAGCCCAAGGCCAAGAATGGCGGCGGCCGAGCTGCCGATGCCGAATACCAGAAAAATCGGCACCGACATGAGCAGCAGCAGGAGCGAGGCGACGATTGCAAGCGCGTACATGGGTTAGATCTTCTCCGGGCTTTCGGTCGGGCTTTTGGGGGAGCTTTTGGGGGAGGGTGGGCCACCCAGCGCCACGAGTTCAGCCAAGATCAGCTCCAGCGCGAATAAAATCATGATCCCGAAGCCGCAGGGAAAGGCCAGATACACCCACCAGACCGGGATTTCGATTTCCAGCTCCATCACCTGTCCCAGCATGAAATAGAGGCTGGTGGCCTCAATCCCAGCGACAAGAAAGACGATGGATGACAGCAGGGTGATCACCGCGATGATCAATCTGGTGATTGATAATTGCCTGTGGGCGAGAAGGTTGTTCAGAATGTCGACCTTGATATGGGCACCCGATTTTAGCAACGGCCCTAGAAGTGGAAAGACAAGCCAGCTGGTGAGGATTGGTGGCAGTTCGATGAACCAGTCATAGCCAGTGCCGGAGGCGTATCTGATCAGCGCGCTCAGGAACAGCGCAAGCACCATGTTGGCGACAATGAAAATCGCCAGCAGGTAAATCGCTTTCTCAAGCCATTCATTCAGTGTGGACACAGACGCAAGCGCTGCTTTCAACACAGCGCCTGCCTCATGGTTTTGGGTGCGGGATGCACGCTAGTTGGACGCATATTGCTGGGCCTTGGCCAGCGTATCCTCATCGAACATGTCTGCCATGGCCGGCATCACCTCATCCTGCATCAATTTATCGAATTTTGCTTTCTCGACACCGCTGAGTTCGGTGACAATTCCGCCCCGCTCGACAAATTTCTTCAAGGTGTCCTCACCCGCGCCCAGAATGGTGTCGGTTGCAATCTGGCCGACCTCGGCGCCAACAGTCAGAACCAGCTCCTGCAGATCGTCAGGAAGGCTGTTCATCCAGTCTCGGTTGGCCATGATGTAGGCATCGGCAAAATACTGATATGGCTTTTGGCCATAGGCCAGATATTCCCACCAGCTGTAGGCCTCAATTGATCCCGGAGGGCTGTTGATCGTATCAATCATGCCGGTCTGCAGAGAGGTGTAGACCTCGCCGGTGGGCAGTGAGACAGCGTTGGCACCAAGCGCCTTCCACATCGGAAGCTCACTTTTCAGCAGGCGGCGGGCTTTCAGCCCCTCCATCACCTCAATGCCAGTCAATTCGCGGGCGCTGCTGAAGGTCATCACCGGACCGACAGGATTATACATGATCAACTGCGAGTTGCTCTTTCTGGTGATGTCACCCCAGATTTCACGGCCTTTGTCCGAATTCAGGAAAAATCCACGCTGCTGTTCATAGGAGGCAAACAGACCGGGATAGGAGGCAACATTGAAATTCTTGTTGATCGGCGGAAAGCTGACAACGCCGACAACGCCTCCCAACTCAACAGCGCCGGAGGTGATGGCGCCAAGAACCTCTCTGATGCCGAACAGCTGTTTGGAGGGATAATATTCGATCTTCAGCCGCCCATCAGACCTTTTTGTCACCTCATCGGCAAACATCTGTGAATGGATCGAGCTTTGGTGGGTCGGACTCCAATGTCCGGACATCCGCGCGACAATCTGGTCGGCAACCGCCTGAAATGAAGTGAGCGACATTGTCAGGGCGATGCCCAATGCAGCCGGTTTGTTGGCGCCACGAAAGGTGGCCGAAAGAAGCCTTCTCATCTATTCCTCCATTATTTATTTTTAATTCATTTAGACAAAACGTTCGCAGTGCGCGGATGGTCTGTCAATCATGTCTGGCCGAATTTTTGGTGTAAATTTTTTGGTGTGAATTTTGGGGACGTGTTGGTGAAATGGTGTTGGAATTGCTGGAGCCCAGTAATAGGTCAATAAGCAACGTGCCAATGCTTGCGTGATAACGCAATTTAAGGAATGCTTGCACCGTGACCGTTGAAAATTGGTTCACGATCAGTGTTAGTTCAGGGTTAGGTTTGGGGTGAGGGTATAAAGATGGCACAGCCAGAGCCGCGAAAAGAGTGGAACTACGCGCCGGAGCTACCGGTTGGCAATAATCCGCTGTTTGACTGGCCGATGAATACTCGGGCGATTTTAATCTATTACCGGGACAGCTGGCTGACCCTGTCGGAGGTCAGCCTGTTTGCCATTTTGGCGGTCGGTGGCTGGTGGGTGCATCAGGCCGGGCTTGGTGGTGTTGGATATCTGGTTGGTGTTGGAAATGTTGGCGGGCTCGAATGGGGGTGGGCCATCCAGGTGTGGCTGCGCAATCTGTTTTTGCTGGTGCTGTTCGCCGGTGGCTTTCACTGGTTGCTGCATCACCGCCAGATCCAGGGAACAGAGCGCAAATATGTTAGCCGGTTCGGGCATCGCGGCGGCGCGCGCTTTTCCTTTGGCACCCAGCTTTACGACAATATGTTCTGGTCTCTGGCGAGTGGTCTGTCGTTCTGGACAGCCTATGAGGTTGGCTTGTTCTGGGCGCAGGCGCGCGGCTTTGCGCTGGTGATCAGTTTTGCCGAAAACCCTGTCTGGTTTGTCTCGCTGTTCGGGCTGACCGGATTCTGGGTAGCGTTTCATTTTTACTGGGGGCATCGGTTGCTCCATTTCGGGCCGCTTTATCGGTATGTGCATGCGCTGCATCATCGCAATGTTAATGTCGGACCGTGGTCGGGCATTTCGATGCATCCGCTTGAACATGCGATCTATTTCAGCTCTATGCTAATCCATCTGGTGGTGCCAACGCACCCGATGCATGTGATGTTTCATGGCTATATGCTGGCGCTCTCTGCGGTGTTTGGGCATACCGGATTTCATGCGCTGCTGATCCGGAACCGGGAGCGACTGATGCTGGGACATTTTCATCACCAGCTGCATCACCGCTACTTCGAGTGCAATTACGGCAGTGTCGATTTTCCGCTCGACAAGGTGTTTGGCACATTTCACGATGGCAGTGAGGCCGCGCGCAAACAGCTTCGCACACGCGTTGATACCCGCATTGACGAATAAGCGAATAGGCGAATAAGGAATGGCCAAGAGATTTACGGTGAGTTCAAACCCGCAGCACGACCAAAGCCATAAGGAATATAGCCATGAGGACCGGACTCATGAGGGCCGCATCAAGGCGCGGGGCGCATTCGCGTCGCTGGCCCGCTGTCCCGCATGCGGCCAACCTGAACAGCTTGTCTGGGTGCATGGGCATGGACAATGCGCGCATTGCCGGATGAATGTCATGCCCTGCTGCGATGGCGCGGTTTGTGAGAACGGGGTGTGACCGTCCCATTTTTGGTGCTGTGTCTGAAGGGATGGGTAAAGTTTTGGGTATGGATTGGATGGCGAAGAACGGGGGTTGCGGCGAAACGCCCCGGTTGGACCATCGCTGCGCGGTTAGGGGCTTGCCAGACAGGTTACAGGCTTTATATACGGAGCATATCATTATCGAAAGACAGCATAGGCATATTTTATAGACGCCATCTTGGTGGGGGAGTTCATCATGGACGGAACAATCGGTCTTATTCTTGTCATCGGGTTTCCGCTTGCCCTTTGTATTGCCCTGTGGGCCTTTGGCAAAGTGTCAGTCCGCCCCGACTGAGCCTGATATCTCTTCGTCAGGGGTGAGGGCGGTGGTGCCGGCCTCAAAGGCGAGCAGTACACATTTGTGACGGTTTCTGATCGCCCGGACAGGTGTGAAATCCCGCATTGCCGGCTCGATCTGTACGCTGTTATTGCCGTCGTTATCTGGGTCATTATTGGGGCCATTATCATTGGCAAGCCAGGCGGTAAAACCGGTTTGCAGGTCAGCAAGCGCGGTGGCCGTCATGCCCGGGGCAAGGCTGCTGAACAGGCCGGCACCTGCCTCGCACAACGCACAGCCGCGCACCGATGCTGAGGCATCAGAGATGATATGATCTGCATCAAGATATAGGCGCACCTCGACACGGTCACCGCAGGTTGGGTTGGAGATGGTGGCGGCGACAAAATCACCGGAAAGTGGCGCCTGCGCGCGGCTTGCCTTAGCCCAGTTGAGGATTTTTTCCTGATAAAGTTCGTCCATGAGCGGTATTTCGGCCTCTTTTAAAAAAACAGATGGAACGCACTTCAAGGCATCGCCTGACACTTAAATATGGCCAGTTGTCTGGCCGGTTGTCTGGTTTACCGGTGACTTGCCAGACTGGTGATTTGGTGCTGGTATTAGCCAGCACCAATCATCAGCATGGCCATAGCGCCAATCGCAGCGACATAGGTCACGATGACCATCCAGTGCATCCGTGAATATACATTTTCTTCCGGCACATTGGCCGGGCGTTGCTTGTTAGACCCTTTGGCAGACACCATAACAGACCCCATTCCATCCCCCGTGATCGCAGCCAGCACATGGTAGGGCAGGGCTGCGGATAATCTAATGATGATGTGGTGGTGGCCATCACCTCGTATTGCATTACCGTTTTTTCTAACGTCTTGGCAGGGTGAAAACAAGCTGAAAAAGCGAGGGTTTTTGCCGAATTTTCGTTGCGCAGAGAGTCGCGTCTCTCTACATTCACGTTAATGACTCTTGAGGCATTGTCTTTTTTCAAGACAAAGTTTGCGGTGGGGGAGGTGCGACGCGCAATGCGAATTTTAGTTCGACCGATGTTGTTATTTGTCATTTTGCTGGGCATGTGGCTGTTGATGTCGGGCCATTATACCCCTCTGATCACCAGTCTTGGGATCATCAGCTGCGCGCTGGCCGCCGGGATGGCTCATCTGATGGGTGGGACCGACCGGGAGGGGTTGCCGACACATCTGTTTGCGCGGCTGCCCGGCTATCTTGTCTGGCTGTGCCGGGAAATCATCTCATCAAACATCGCCACGGGGCGGATTATTCTCAACGGCAAATTTGACGAGGAATGGTTCGAGGTGCCGGCAACGCAGGCAAGTGATGCCGGTATTGTCACCTATGCCAATTCCATTACCCTGACGCCGGGGACGGTGACAGTCGATGTGATCAACGAGACGAAGGACGGGGATGGCAAGACGCGCTTTTTGGTGCATGCACTGCATCCTGATTTCAGCGATGATGTGCGCAGCGGTGAGATGGACTGCAGGGTCAGCGCGGTTGAAGGCGGTGCCGGATGATGATGGTTGTGGCATTCGCCGGATGCGGAGTGGCGTTGGTTTTGGCGCTGGTGCGCGCCGCCAAAGGTCCGACACCCTTTGACCGGCTGCTGGCGGTCAATGCCATCGGCACGCTGGTCATTCTCGGGATCGCGCTGCATGGCTTTATCATGGGGCGGCCCGAATTTGTAGATATTTCAATCCTTTATGCAGTGATAAATTTCATTGGCACCTTCGCCATTCTCAAACTTTTCAGTACCGGCGGGCTGGGTGATCGTGGCGGCAAGGCCCGGGTCACGCGCGAAACGGATGAGGGGTGAGGGGATGGAGATGCTGCTGAGCTGGCTGTCTGGAATTTCACTGCTGCTGGGAACGGCGGCGTTGATTGTCGGTGCTTTGGGGCTGGTACGACTGCCGAATCTGTTCAGCCGGATCCATGCGGTCGGCATGATGGACACGGCCGGTGTAGCCTTCATCACGCTTGGCATGTTGATCCATGAAGGGTTCTCGCTGATCAGTGTGAGGCTGGCTGTCGTCGGGGTGTTCCTGTTCTTTACTAGCCCGATTGCCACACATGCGGTGGCGCAGGTTGCGCATCGAAGCGGCTTTTCACCGGTGACGCCGGTAAAAGAGCCGAGGCGCGCGCAAAAAGCGGCGAAAAATGCGACGGCGAAAAAAAGCGCGAAGAAAGCTGCCAATAAAGCGGCATCGGGGGCGCCGGTTGAAAAAGCTGTCACCAAAAAAGCTGTGGCGAAAAAAGCTCTGACGGACACAGCGGCTGGCAAAAAGACCGTGGGTAAAAAGACGGCTGGAAAGATGAGGGCGACATGACAGGGTTGATGGTGAATATCTGCCTGCTGGCGCTTTTGGTTGTCATCGTTGTAATGGTGATGCGCACGCACAGGCTGTTTGCCGTGGTCGTGCTGTCAGGTGCCTATTCACTGATATGTGCGGTGATTTTCGTTAATCTGGACGCGGTCGATGTTGCATTTACCGAGGCGGCGGTTGGCGCTGGCATTTCGACCGTGCTGTTTCTGGCGGCAATGGCGGTGTTGCCCGGAACCGAAAAACAGCCGCCCCGCGCGCACACGCTGACAAGCAATCTGGCGGGGCTGGTGATTGTGGTGATCGTTGGGGGGGTGCTGATGCTGGCGGCGTTTGACCTGCCAGCGGTGGGTGATCCGAACGCACCGGCGCAGGTTCATGTCGCGCCGCGCTATCTGGTTGAGAGTGACGAGGTGCTGCACATCCCGAATGTGGTGACAACGGTGCTGGCGAGTTATCGCGGTTTCGATACGCTTGGCGAGACGATTGTGGTGTTTACCGCCGGGCTTGGGGTGTTTTTGCTGCTGTGCGGGGCTACGCGGACAGCGCGCCGCCGTATGGCCAGGCCGGAGCAGGACCAGGGGAGCGGGCCTTATGAAGGATAATGTGATCTTGCGCGTTGCCGCAAAAATTCTGTTCGCGCCGATCATCGTATTTGGCCTTTATGTGCAGTTTCATGGCGATTACGGCCCGGGTGGCGGCTTTCAGGCTGGGGTGATCATCGCCGCCGCGTTCATCCTGCATGCGCTGGTTTTCGGGCTGGAGGCTGGACGGCGGCTGTTTCCGCTGTGGCTGAATATCTGGTTGCTGGCAGCCGGGGTTCTGATCTATGGCGCGGTTGGTGTCGCCTCGATGGGGCTGAACGGGTTGTTTCTTGACTATAACGTTTTGGCGGCATCACCAGCGGCAGGCCAGCATGTCGGCATTATTCTGGTGGAATTTGGCGTCGGGCTGACGGTGACGACAGTGATGCTGTTGCTGTTCCACGCCTTTGCCGGTTTCTCGCCAAATGCCTTTGCAGAAGATGACATCGTGGAAGGTGCCCTGGCGCAAGATGACATCGGAAAAGGTGCGCCGGATGCAGCAGATGGGGAGGCGCGGCAATGATGAATGAAGTGCCCCTTGCCGTGATTCTGGCGGAAAACTGGAATTATCTGGTGGTGATCACGCTGATGATGTCGGGTCTGTTCATCGTCATATCGAGGTTCAATCTGGTGAAAAAGCTGGTGGGTCTGTCGATTTTCCAGACCTCGGTTTTCCTGTTCTATATTTCGGTTGGCAAGGTTGCCGGTGGCACGGCGCCGATCATCACCGGTGACCCGGACACTTTATATTCAAACCCATTGCCGCATGTGCTGATCCTGACGGCGATTGTCGTTGGCGTGGCGACGACGGCGCTCGGGCTGGCGCTGGTGCTGCGGATTCACGCCGCCTTTGGCTCTATCGAGGAGGATGAGGTGTTGGCGATGAAGGCCGAGGATGGCTTGCCACGGGTGCGCCGGATTTTAGAGCAACAGGGTGATCGGCTTGGTGACCGGCAGGGACAGGCGGTCGTTGAAGGGGAGGCAGAGAAATGAGCATCTATGCCATCTTCAACAATCTGCCAGCCCTGTTGGTGGTGGTGCCGCTGTTGCTGTCACCGATTACCGCGCTGATCCCGATTGGCCGGCTGGCATGGGTGGTGGCCCTGTTTGGCTCCGGTGTTTCGGTGATTGTCGCGATCCTGCTGTGCAGCCTGACTGCCAGCGGTATCCGCATCACCTATTTCATGGGCAACTGGCCGCCGCCATGGGGGATCGAGTTTGTTGTTGATAGCGCGACAAGCCTGACGGTGATGGCGATGACAACGCTGGCCTTTCTGGCGACTTTGTTTGCCGATCGGGCGCTATCGGCGGAAATTGCGGCAAAGGATGTCGGCAAGGCCTATTCGGCGTGGTTGCTGGCATGCGGCGGCCTTTACGGGCTGGTGATGACGGCGGATGCGTTCAATCTGTTTGTCTTTCTGGAAATCTCGGCGCTTGCGTCAGTGATCCTGATCGCGCTTGGTGCGGGGCGCGACAGGCGGGCTTTGATTGCCGCCTATAATTATCTGGTGATTGGCGCGGTTGGCGCGACTTTCTATGTGATCGGCGTTGGCTTTATCTATGCGGTGACGGGATCGCTGAACATGGCTGATCTGGCGGACCGGATTCCAGATGTGGAGGCACGCTCGATCGTCTTTATCGGGTTTGGCTTCATGGTGGTCGGGATGCTGGTCAAGGCGGCGGTGTTCCCGGTGCATATCTGGTTGCCGGCGGCGTATAGCTATGCGCCCTCGGCGGTCTCTACATTGTTGGCGGCGATCGCGACAAAGGCGGCGATCTATGTGCTGGCACGGATTGTCTTTACAATTTTTGGTGGGGTTCCCGAGGTCACGGCGCTGGCGCTTGAATGGGTGGTCGTGCCGCTGTCGATCGCCGGTATTTTTGTTGGAACGATCATGGCGATCTATGAGCGTGACCTGAAAAAGATGCTGGCCTTCTCGTCAATTGCGCAGATCGGCTATATCACGCTTGGCATCGGCATTGCGACAAGTGCCGGTATCGCCGCCGGTTTTATCCATATCGGCAATCACGCGCTGATCAAGGGTGGCCTGTTCATGGCGGTTGGCGGGATTTTTCTGGCGACAGGATCACGGGTGAGTGTGATGTCGATGACAGGCATTGGCCGGAAGATGCCGCTGACGGCAACAGCGTTTCTGATCTGCGGATTTAGCCTGATTGGCCTGCCGCTGACGGCCGGGTTTATTTCCAAGCTGTATCTGGTGCGCGCGCTTCTGGATAATGACAATCTGGTGATTGTCGGGTTGGTGCTGGCTAGCAGCGCTTTGTCGGTAATGTATCTGTGGAAGATTGTTGAAGTGATGTGGGTGCGCCCGGCACCGGTTGACGCGCTGGAGATCAACGAGCGGCCGGCGCTCTATATCCCGCTCTGGATCATTGCGATCGCCAATATCTGGCTGGGGCTTGATGCTAGCTGGCTAGTCGGGGCTGCCGAGGCGGCGGCGGCGTCATTGCTGGGAGCAGGAGGATGACCGAAATGACGCCTCTGATGTCTGGTGAGACAGGGATTGTGATCGGCCTTCTGGTGCCTTTACTGGTTGGGCTTTTGACGCCGTTTCTGGCGGTGCGCAGCCTGTGGCGCGATGCCGCCGGACCGCTGGGCGCGGTCGTAACCTTTGTTGCGGCGCTGCAAGTGGCGGGTGCGGTGCTGGCTGGTGAGACGCCGCGTTTGCATCTGCTGGAATTTGCCGAGGGGCTGAGCTTTGAGTTTGCGGTAACGCCGCTTGGCGCGCTGTTCGGGCTGGTGGCATCAGGGTTGTGGATTGCTGCCGGATTGTTCTCGGTCGGCTATATGCGGGGCAATCACGAAAAGCACCAGACACGCTTTGCCGCGTTCTATGCGGTGGCCGTGCATGCCGCACTGGCGATCGCGTGGTCGGGCAATCTGTTGGTGCTGTTTGTGTTCTATGAAATTCTGACCTTTTCAACCTTTCCGCTAGTCACGCACAAGGAAAGCAAGGCGGCGCGCGATGCGGGCCGACTGTATATGAGCATTCTGGTCGGTACCTCAGTGGTACTGTTGCTGCCAGCAGTGATCTATTTGTGGGTGAAAACGGGAACGCTGGATTTTGTTCCAGGCGGCATTCTGGCAGGCCATGTGACACCAGCGGCACTGCCATGGTTGCTGGCCTGTTTTGCCTTTGGCATCGGCAAGGCGGCGTTGATGCCGTTTCACCGGTGGCTGCCGGCGGCGATGGTCGCGCCAACGCCTGTATCGGCATTGCTGCATGCGGTGGCGGTGGTAAAAGCAGGTGTCTTTACCATGCTGACTGTTGTTGTTTATGTGTTCGGCATTGATTTTCTGGCAGATAACGGGGGGTCTGACTGGCTTGTCTGGCTGGCGAGCTTTACCATTCTGGCGTCGAGTTTTGTGGCGATAAGCAAGGATGATCTGAAAGCGAGGCTGGCCTATTCAACGATCAGCCAGCTGTCCTATATCGTGCTGGGGGCGGCGATCGCTACCTCGGTTGCGGCGCAGGGCGCGGCGCTGCATATCGTGATGCATGCGGCGGGCAAGATCACGCTGTTTTTCTGTGCCGGCGCGATTTATGTGCGCGCGCATCTGACGAAAATCTCGGAGCTGGATGGGCAGGGGCGCGAGATGCCGCTTGTCTTTATCGCCTTTTTCCTTGGTGCGCTGTCGATCATCGGCATTCCCCCACTTGGCGGAAGCTGGTCGAAATTCTATCTGATGCTGGGCGCGATGGAGCGTGACCTGCTGATTGTGCTGTTTGTGTTGGTGCTGTCATCGCTGCTTAACATCTATTATCTGCTGGAGCCGGTACAGCGCGCCTTTTTCAGGGCAAAAGTGAAGCAGGTCGGGGTGGCCAGCCATCCGCTGACGGTGATCCCACCGGTGGCGACGGCGATCCTGTCGGTGTTGCTGTTTTTCTATGTCGATCTAATCAATGGGTTAGCAGAATTGGTAGCGGGGTAGGGCGATGGATGAGCAGAAAACAGCTTTGCAACGGCTTGGCAGCCGCTTTACGGCGATCCTTCTGGCGATCGCCGCAGTGCTTGTCGTGCTGGAATTCATCTTCCACCGACATGGCGAGGTGGCGGCTGAGGATTTTCCGCTGTTTCCGGCGCTGTTCGGCTTTCTGGCATTTCTGTTTATTGTGCAGGTTGGCAAATGGCTGCGGGTGATGATCATGCGGGATGAGGATTATTATGATGATTAATCCGATGATTTCGTTTGATATTGCCAGCTGGCCGCCCGGCCTGATGATGATTCTGGCTGCCTTTGCGGTGCCGTGGATCCCGCATGTGGCGCGCCAGATCTGGATGCTGGCGGCGATTGCGCTGTCGGCCTGGGGGCTCTCGAGCGGCGCCGGTGTGCATGCTGTCTGGCAGGTGATGGGGCTGGAGCTTGTGCTCTATCGCGCCGATAATCTGACCTTTCCGTTTGCGCTGATTTTTCATATCGCGGCGGCGCTGAATGTGATCTATAGCTGGCATGACCGCAAATGGAGCGAGCATATGGCCAGCCTGTCCTATGCCGGGGCGGCGATTGCCGCAGTGCATGCAGGCGATCTGATCACGCTGTTCATCTGGTGGGAGGCAACGGCGATCACCTCGGTGTTCCTGATCCTTGCTGCCGGAACCGACAGGGCGCAGCGCGCGGCCATGCGCTATCTGTTGTTTCAGGTGCTTAGCGGGGTGTTGCTGCTGGCTGGTGCAGCGGTGATTGCCAGCCATAGCAGCGAGATCAGCTTTGGCATTATGGCGCTTGACGGGCCGGATGCGCTTGGCGTCTGGCTGGTCTTTATCGCCTTTGGCATCAAGGCGGCCTTTCCGTTCCTCAATGGATGGCTTCAGGATGCCTATCCCGAGGCAACGGCAACTGGAACGGTGGCGCTGTCGGCCTTTACCACGAAGCTGGCGATCTATGCACTGGCGCGGGGCTTTGCCGGGACTGACATGCTGATCTGGATTGGCGCGGCGATGACGGCGCTGCCGGTGTTCTTTGCGGTGATCGAGAATGATCTGCGGCGGGTACTGGCGTTCAGCCTGAACAACCAGCTTGGCTTTATGGTGGTCGCGGTTGGCATTGGCTCTGAGCTGGCGTTGAATGGCGCGGTAGCGCATGCGTTTGTGCATATTCTCTATAAGGCGTTGCTGTTCATGAGCATGGGGGCGGTGCTGCATCAGGTTGGCACGATCAAGGCGTCGGCGCTTGGTGGCCTTTATCGGCAAATGCCGTTTACCATGGTGTGTTGCATCATCGGCGCGATGTCGATCTCGGCTTTTCCGCTGTTCTCAGGCTTCGTGGCAAAATCGCTGACGATGTCGGCGCTTGGTGATACTGGTATTGTGTGGGTCTATTTGGTGCTGCTGTTTGCCTCCGCCGGGGTGTTGGAACATTCGGGAATCAAAATTCCGTATTTTGCCTTTTTCGCGCACCCCTCCGGGCATCAGACCGGTGAGGCACCGATTGGCATGCGGGTGGCGATGGGGATTGCCGCGCTGCTGTGTGTGGGCATTGGCGTGTTCCCGGCACCGCTCTATGCGATCCTGCCTTATGCGGTCGTTTATCACCCCTACGATGTCAGCCATGTGACGGGCCAGTTACAGCTCCTGATCTTTGCCATGCTCGCCTTTATATTCCTAATTAGGATGAAGTGGTATCCCCCTGAAATTCCATCAGTTGTTCTAAATTCTGACTGGTTCTACCGCTGGCTTGCGCCGCGTGTTGGACGGCCGCTTCTGGGCGCTGTCATGGGGGTCTGGGCGGTGTTTGTGCGGATGCTGGTCTGGTACCGCGATATGGGCTGGGCGGTGCTTGACAGGGTGATGCATGCGCCGATCTCCGGCCCGACTGTTCCCGGACGCGCGGTGATGGTGCAGGCGTTGCTGCTCTTGTTGCTGCTGGTGCTGGGATATCTGTTGCTTGGCTAGGAGAGGCGCGATGCGTGCCGCCACCCTACCGGAAATGAGTGTAAAACGATGGTACTGGTGGCACTGGTGGCGCTTGCGTTTTGGGCTGTTTTCAGGGTTGCGTGTCCGGCTGTTTCTGGGGCTGTTTTCCGGACTGGTTCTGGCGGGGATAGTGCCAACCACGGCGCTGGAGGACCGGCTGGATTTTGCCCGTGGCGAGATCGCGCTTGTCGGCATAAATGATGGCACGAATGCCGGCACGAAGGACGGCACGAAAGTGGGTAGGGCATTGATTGCCGTCGAATTTGCCCGCAATGAGGCCGAGCGCCGCCAGGGGCTGATGTATCGTGAGGAACTAGCCGCCGGGACTGGCATGCTGTTCATCTTTGCGGGTGAGGGCACGCGTAGCTTCTGGATGAAGAACACGCTGATCGCGCTGGATATGGTGTTTTTTGACAGTTCTGGGTGGTTTGTCTCGCTGCACCGTGATGTACCGCCGCTGACGCTGGTGTCACGGCAGTCGGCAGGACCGGCGCAATTTGTGCTGGAGTTGAATGCGGGAGAGGCGAAACGGCTTGGCATCGGGCCGGAAACGCGGCTTGTACTGCCGGTTGAATTGGTGCCTGAATTGCAGCCTAAATTGCCGGTTGAATTGGTGCCTGAGAAATAGAGGCGTCAAAATGGACGGTAAACAGGGCAGCATCACCGGTGAGATTATTTGTGGGAGAGGCCACAACAAGGCTTGAATTTGTGCCAGACAAGCGATAAACAATGCCTCGTCGGAGTGTAGCGCAGCCTGGTAGCGCATCTGGTTTGGGACCAGAGGGCCGGGAGTTCGAATCTCTCCACTCCGACCATTTTTTCCGGTCATGTTTCCCGCATTTTTTAATTGACGCACCCCGGGGCGCAGCGGCTATTATGTGGGCAGATTCAGGGGTTGAAACAGCCCCTTTGGCAGCCGGGGCGTTTCATGACACGCGCAAAAATCTACAGACCAAGCAAGACATCGATGCAGTCCGGACGCAAGAAAGCGGTCAGCCGTGGCAATGCGTGGGTGCTGGAATATCCCCGCAGCGCCGCGGTGCAACCTGACGCGTTGATGGGGTGGCAAAGCTCGGCAGACACCAAGCGGCAGGTGCGCATGTATTTTCCCGACCGCGAGGCGGCGACCGCCTATGCCGAGGCGCATCACATCGCCTATGATGTGGCCGAACCGAACACCCGCCGCGTCAGGCCGCGTGCCTATGCCGATAATTTTGCCTATACGCGCCGGGGAGGCTGGACGCATTGATATGGGCTGGTGATCTGGGCTGGACAGGCCGCCCAAAATCAGGCAGTAAAACTGCATGCGGTTCCGTAGCTCAACTGGATAGAGCAGCTGACTTCTAATCAGCAGGTTGGGGGTTCGAGTCCTCCCGGAATCGCCATGTTTCAATGGGTTGCGCGCAAAGATCAATTGCGTGGTAGATGCGTTAGCACTGTTGACCAAGGCAATTGATAGTGTGAGCGAACACTATATCCAAATGTTTCCGGCGAATCTGACCCCATGAGTTTTTTAAAGTTTGCTTAGCCAGCGCTTAACATTCTCTTGATGGTCTGAATACTGGTATTTATGATTTCCTGATACTCGTCACGGTTCATCATGATGGTCTGCATCCTTTCAAGAATTTGTGTTCCCAATTGTCGGTAGCAGCCGACAACTTCCTCATAGACTCCATTGTCAAAACTATCGTTGTTGTATGCGTTAATAATCTTGTCTGTATTGCTGCTCAGTATCTGGTCCGCAATTTCAACATCATTCTCCGAGTGATCCTTCCCACCAAGCAATTCTGAGGGATAAGCTAAGTAGGCGAACTCTGCTGCAACATCAAAAGAAGCTTCCTCTCCAAGAAACAGATCCCCAGCGCGGTTACCCAGCGCTAAAACTTAAGATACTGCGATGTTGTCCATTTTATCCCTGTTGCCTGTCGCGATAGAAATGGTCGCAAAAAAAAGTAAAAAAAAGTGACACCAAAACGTATGGTTGGCATTTAATCGTCCGACTACAGGTTTAATTCAGTAATCCTCCAACACCATTGCGAACGACCCTTGATTTTGTCAATTTGACATTTTTTAACCTAACCAACTAAACGCGCTAAACAGGAGGCTGGCTGTTTTAGTCTTTGCGGAAACGTATTAATTTATGGGGATAACAGAGACCTTTGGTCATTTTAATTTATCTAAGACAAAGAAGGGAGCATGCCAGTGAATACACTCTGCTGGCTCAGATCTTATTTTCGCTTAGTAGCATTTTAAGGTTTCTCTCTGCGGCTCTATGAAGGTCACTGATTTTCTGAATTTCACATGAATAACTTCCGCTGCCTGTCTCAAGCGAAAGGCTCTTCCGGTTGATAATGAGGTCTACATTATCAGAATAGGTATAGAAATCTGGTGTTTTCTCTTTTAAAGACATCATGTCGTAGGTGACATCGTCGTCCTCAAAGGTAGCGCTCCCTGCTGTTTCACGATCTTTCGTGAGCAAAACAAAAGCGACGTTATTCTCTGAGGTTTTGCAAAGAAGGCCAACACCTCCAACAAAAAGTCCTGGGACTGGGGACACTTGCAATGCTCTGTTTGTTGTATCCGCACTAACTGGAAGAACAATAACGAAAATTGAAATGATAGATAGTAATAAACGCATCAGAAAATCTCCTGAGGTGCAGCCTCACACGTCTTTTTTAGCGTCGCCCCGAACCTGATGAACCTCTATTACATTACCCTCTGGATCGTAGAAAAAAATCTGATGCCAGCCAGTAACAGCGCGTTCACCCCAATCTGAGTATGGGATGTCGTTTTCATCAAGATGTGCTTTAAACGTTTCTATATCATCACACCTGTAAGCTATGTGTCCCTTTGCCACAGGATTAACGATCATGCCAGTGCGGAATCCTGCCTCAATATCACGAGCCGCCAGATGAGTTTGGATATCTCCATCCGAAACAAATGCGACATCACCGGCATAACCTTTCTTTTTTTCGAGAACAGGAAGATCCTCATGCTCCTCACTCAGCCCCAGAATACGCTGATAAAAATTGTTCATGGATACGACATTGGTGGTCGAGAGGTTTATATGATGAAGTTTAAGTTTCATCCTCATCTCCTTAATAATGGTAAAATTTACTCTCTGACTGAGAATCCATACTAACTACTAATGATGAACAAGGTAATGGTGATGAACAAAACAGCCTTAGGAAAAGATGATCAAGCAAAAATGGTAGTCGTCACGGGTGCTGCAAGGGGCATTGGACTAGCCACTTCAGATCTTTTCATCTCAGAAGGGTGGCATGTGGCTATGGTGGATCGAGATGCTGAAGAGTTGGAGAAGGTTTCGGGAGAACGCAAAGGCAAGCTAATAAAAGCATTTGTGTGTGATGTTTCAGAACCAGAATCTGTTGCCCAAATGATAAGTGCAGCAAACCGCTGGACTGGTTCTTTAGAAGCACTAGTAAATAACGCAGGAGTTGCTGATTTTGGAACAATTGAGGAGACTAGCTTTGATAGATGGCGAGCTGTGATGGCAACAAATCTTGACGGCGTTTTTTTATGTTCTCAAGCTTCTATTCCTCATCTCAAGAAAAGTAGGGGTGCTATCATAAACATCGCTTCAATATCTGGTCTTAGGGCTTCAACATTGCGAACGGCCTATGGAACATCTAAAGCTGCCGTTATCCACCTGACGCAGCAGCAAGCGGCTGAGCTGGGTGAACATAACATCAGGGTTAATTGCGTTGCGCCTGGCCCTGTGCGTACCAAATTGGCGATGGCAGTGCACACGCCAGATATCGTTGATGCCTATCATGAGGCTATTCCTCTGAACCGCTACGGCACTGAAACAGAGATTGCAGAGACAATTTTATTTCTCGCCTCGAGTAAAGCAAGCTACATTACAGGACAGTGTATCTCTGTTGATGGAGGTTTCGAGACGACAGGAGTTGGACTTCCGTCCTTACGCAAGTGAGTGCTTACGTGCCTATCAATTGGGGCTCAGTGAGACAAAAATTTCTGCCTCTCTGTTCCCAGTATCATGCACACCACGTCATTGTGGGGTAACTGACCTTGTCCTCTTACAAGATGAGGTATAGCGACAATTTTTTTTGGCAAGGCTTTATATATTTTTCATGACCTAACGGGAAAACCGTTTATTGAAGCGATTAGCAGCAGAGCAAGGGCTACAAATGACCCTTCATTTGTTATGTTTAGATTTGATTATTTGAAAAAGAAGTGTTCAATTTCCAATTATTCAGGAAATCATCGTGTTTACTTCTGCGCCGCTAAAGCTTTGCAACCCGCTAAATCTATATGTGTGACTTATAAGCAGCCGTAATGAGGCGCGTTTCGACCTTTTCAACTTCATCGCAGCTACCGATGCTTAAATTTCAAATGGCACCTCAAAGTCCACAGCTCCATGGTGGCCAATACGGTTGCAAAAAAATAGGTGTTAGAGCTCTTTAGGCTTCATGAAACATTTACCAAGCGGCTCAGCGCCCTGAGGCCTTTTCCATCAGACTGGATGACCTGCTGCGGCACTATTGATTATCCTAGTTAGACTGGCTTTTAAATAGCGCTTAGCCGACAGAGCTTCATAAATGTTGTCCCAGCCGCGCCTTTCCCATTCGAGCCTGGCCTCCATATCATTCTCACAGAATTCCATGCATTTTATCAGTCGCGGCGCTCCTTCATCAACGAAACGCCCTCCTGCTGACGATCCATCGATTAAGAAGATCAACGCGGCAAGGGTCTTTGCTTGGGGATGTATAAAGCAAGAAGTGAAAGGCCAACAATGATTTCTAATCCATTCAAAACCCAATGGGTGTAATGCTGCGTAGCGACTAAACAACATCAACCGCTCGATATTTCCGATAGCCTTAGCCGGTGCCGCGTGAGCAATTGACCTACCCGCGAAGGTCATCTTGTCATGTCGCATAATAAGTCCGTTTGCATGAAGGTGAGATAGATATGCGTTACCCTCAATGGCTGAAAGAGTGTAGGCTTGGTCCTCGGCACGGTTGATGAAACTAGGCGTGAATGGCCGCCATCGCTGTAATGCTTGGGCGGTGATGCCGGTAGTCCCCCCAGTCACGTGAATGCGCTGAGAGCCCGCTTCAGTTTGCATAATTTCAGCTTCGGTAGAGACTGCTTGGGGCCACTGAGGGCAAAACAGACGATTAGAGGAAAAGTTCTTCTTAGTCTGAACGCCACTGGGTCTTTGAACGTCGGGCACAAATAATCCAGCCGTGGCATCGTCCTCATTAACAAGTCCTCCGGCCAGCATCCCGAGATCGACCTCCCGTCCGGCATGATCTCTGGCGCTTCCACCCCAGGCCGGGTTCATCAAATGTTGTAGAGCTGTTTGACCGGTGAAGGACAATAGCGCCGTTTGATCAAAAACCTGGTCAAGGTCAATTTTAAATGTAAATGAAGCATTTGGGTTTACTGTCTGTTGCCAGAACAGGAGAAGAGTTTTTAGAAAACTGTAATGGCGGCCATAGGCGCCGTTTACTCCAAACACACTGCTGGCTGCGTCATCTCCTGGACAAAGTGTTTCGATCATTTGCTGGCAGCGGATCTCGTCAAACAAAAATACCCGCAGATGCTTTAACTCAAGATGCGTGCAAATAAGATTTCGCACATAATCTGCAGCAAGCTGTTCCATCCCCTCGTGGGTAACAGAGACCGAAATAGCGAGGTCGATCTTTGCATTAGGACGGAGTTGCCCCATGTCGCACTCTAGTTTTAAGGCCTCATCTAGCTTTTTTAAGCCATATAGGATTTCGTTTTCTTCTGGAGATGCATCCAGTGGGACAGGGTGGTCATACCAAAAACTTTGCGGCATCGCTAATATCCGCCGCGCCTCTCGGCGAAGGTCAACTGGTATTAGAGAAGAATCGGGGTCCAGTGGTGGTGAGACAAGTGCGTTCGTGGTCAGCAAAAGTTCGGTTGAGGGATCAGTGAGGCCGCAAGCTGGATAACTAATCGCAAAAAGGCGTCGTCGTTCCTTGAGAGTGTCTGTCATGCCTTTTGGGTCTTTACTGGCAGCCTCTGCTGTCGGGCAAAAGATAGACCAAAGGTTAGAGATGTCTTCAAAATCTGTTCTTGCTTCCTCCAAAGCAGCTCTCAGAAATTTGTTGGTCGTTGTCGTAGCATTGCGGTCAACAAGTAAACCTGCATCTTTATGGTCCGGGTGGTTTGAAAACTCTTTGAGAAGCCAAGCACGACAAAGACGAGATTGTTTGTCTGGCGCAGAGGCAAAGGAAAGGCTGTCTTTATCGTTGGGGCCGATTAGATGTGTAGTTAGATAACTCAGTATTGAGGATTTGGAAGACATTGTCATGTGGAGTTTTCGTGCTGTTCGTTATGAAAATTAAAATATTGTAGGCTAGGTCATTATTTACCGAAAGCGTTTTCGGTTGACACCGAAAGCGCTTTCGTCAAATGTTTTTTTGGGGGAAAAATGAAGCTAAATACAATTGCGCAGCGGTTAAAACTGTCAGAAAGCACAGTATCGCGCGCACTGAATGATTATCAGGATATTTCTGCAGATACCAAGGCGCTGGTACGTAAGGCAGCCAATGAACTTGGCTATGTTCCAAATCCCCACGCACGTCGCCTAGCATCCGGTAAGGCTGACAATATAGCTTACGTCATGCCGCGCTCAGATGGCCAGGTCAATGCGTCTTTTCTGGTTGAATTGATGACTGGAATGGCTGAAGCGCTCAACGCCAAGGGATGGGATTTGTCGGTGCTAGTGCCGAATAGTGCTGAAGAAGAAATCGATATATTTCAAAAAATTTCACGTACCCGTCATGTCAGCGGGCTGATCATTTCACGTACCCTTACACGTGATGTTCGTTTTAAAATTTTGCATGAACTAAAAATTCCGTTCGTATCGCACGGACGGTCAATGGACAGTGGCGCCGCCGCCTGGATCGATGTAGACAATGTAACTGCTTTTTACGATATGACGGCACATTTTATTGCGTTGGGGCATCGCCGTATTGCTCATATCGGTGGAGAAGAAAGCTATAATTTTTCTGCGCAGCGAGCGCGCGGCTGGCGTGATGCACTTGTGCAAGCTGGTATTATGGTTGATCCAGATTTCCATCAGAAAGCCGAACTCAGCTATGCCGGCGGTGCTCTTGCCATGCAAAGTCTTCTTATGCTGGCTGAGCCACCAACTGCCGTGTGTTGTATTTCAGACCATGTTGCTATCGGCGCAATGCGCGCCCTTCGTGACTGCGGTTTGGTGCCGGGCCGTGAAGTGTCTGTCATCGGATATGACGGGCTTGAGATCGGGAACTGGCTCGAGCCTCCTCTATCAACAATGAAACAGCCCCTTCAATCTGCAGGACAGCAACTAGTCGAAATTGTCATTAATATGGTCGAGCATGGGGACTCCCCAAAGGATCATCAAAAACTCTACCGCGCAACGTTGGTGCGGCGAGGAACGGACAACCCCCCCGTGCCGGGTTGGCCGAAACGTCTGTCGGGATATCGACAGGATAAAAACACAACATTTGTAGGAGAGGAAAAATGAAAAAGTTCCATTTGGCTGCTGCTTCTGCAATCGTCACTGTGATGATTGCCGGCGTGGCACATGCCGACACAATTAGGTTCTGGACTACGGAAAACCAGCCAGAACGCCTTGCTAAACAGGAGGCCATGGCTGCTGACTTCAACAAAAGGACAGGCCACAAGGTTGAAGTGATACCAGTCGAGGAAAAGGATCTGGGCACGCGGACAACGGCTGCATTCGCCGCCGGTGATCTTCCTGACGTAATTTACCATACAATACAGTATGTTTTGCCATGGGCAGAGGCGGGTATTTTAGATGTAGAGGCCAATGATGATGTGGTTGACGCATTGCAGAAAAATACGTTTGCACCTGGTGCCATTGCCATGGCCCAATTTGATGGGATGACTGCTGCTGTTCCTGTAGATGGATGGACACAGATGGTTGTTTACCGCAAGGATCTATTCGATTCTGCAGGTCTTGCTGCGCCGACAAGCTATGCTGCAATCGAGGCTGCTGTCGATGCGCTTCACAATCCACCGTCCATGTATGGTTTTGTGGCGCCTAACAAGGTTGATGAGAACTTTATGAGCCAGGTTTTGGAACATGTGTTCCTTGCTAATGGTGTATCACCGGTTAGTGCTGATGGATTTGCACCGTTTGATGTGGCTTCCACCACAGAAGTTCTGGATTTTTACAAGAAAATTTCCAAAGCGTCTCCTCCTGGTGAGCTGTTTTGGAAACAGTCACGCGAAATGTATTTCGCTGGTAAGGCCGCTATGATCATCTGGTCACCATTCATCCTCGACGAGCTTGCTGGCTTGCGGGACTCTGCTCCGCCAACCATCAATGATGATCCAACCTCAGGCGAGCTTGCTTCGAAGACTGGGATAGTGACAACCTTTGGCGGTCCGTCGAAGGCGTCTGGTGCCGCATGGGCTGATATTCGATACTTTGGGATCACCAGCGACGCAAACACTGATGTCGCAGCTGAGTTCGTGACCTATTCCATGAAAGATGGTTACACCAGCACTTTGTCAATTGCACCAGAGGGCAAGTTTCCCGTGCGCCGTGGTGAGCCTACCGATACAGCCCGCTATGTCAAAGCCTGGTCAAAGCTTCCAGTCGGTGTTGATCGGAAGGCACCACTGTCTGAGCTTTATGCCCCGGCAATGATAAATCGCATTGTTGGTGGCCTGGAAACTGCAGACCGTTGGGGGGTCAAGGAGGGTCAGCTCTCACTTGCTTCTAAGATCATTAATTCACAGGCAATAAATAGAATTGTTCGCCAGTATATCGACGACGAGATTAGCTCGTCCGATGCTGTAGCCAAGATGAACGCCGAACTAGCATCCATCGAGTAGACAAATCTGTGGGCAGCTTCTTTAACGGCTGCCCACTGCTCACTGACATACCTCCGGTCCCGAAAGAAATATGTCACGTACCTCAAGATCAGACTTCAACGGAGAGTTGGCCCGTCGCGAGAAACGGTTGGCTTATTTGTTATTATTACCGACATTTATTCTGATTCTGGCAATCGTGCTGCTGCCATTGTTAACAAATTTTTGGATTTCCTTCAAACCTGTCAAGTTGGGCGATCTGCGCCCGCCATCCTTAATTATCAAAGAAGCGCTGCGTGGGGCGATTGCTTCGCCTGGTGATATTTTCAAGATCGAATATCGGTTTCGCAATTCCTCTGTAAAGTATCCCCTCACTGAGGCGTCATTACGTGACACACTACCTGACGGATTATTAATTACCACACTTGACCCGGCATGTGAAATCATATCCGAAGAGGGGGGGCGGACCATTTTCTGCACGCTCGGTGATCTGGATGCAAAGGCACGTGGTAAGCTCGTCGTCGAGGCTGTGCTTGAAGAACCGATGCTGGTCAACAAGGATATTTTAAAAGCCAGCAAGCCGGAGACGCTCTTCATAGCACAGAATGTACTGACATCTTTTGAATTCACCCTAGAGAACTTTAAGAAAGTATTTTCTGCCGCAGAATTCTGGAATGTGCTGAAGACATCAATCTACTATACGGTTTTTGGCACAGCGGGGGCATTGTTGTTTGGCCTGTTTGCGGCGCAGATAATGCTTAAAACATTTCCTGGCAGGTCGATAATCCGTGGATTGTTTCTATTTCCTTACGTCGCACCAGTTATCGCCGTCGCGTTTTCCTGGGTAGTGCTATTCGATCCATTCTCCGGTGTAGTGAATACTATGCTGTTACAGCTTGGCGCTGCAGAGGGCCCAATCAATTTTTTTGGCCAGCGTAAAGTGGATATCAGCGTTTTTGGCCTGACAATTGAATTTCCTATCGCACTCAGTATGGTCATACTATTTGAGATATGGCGTTATTTTCCTCTGTCATTTCTGTTCATTCTGGCGCGCATGCAGTCAATACCTTCAGATATATACGAAGCAGCAGAAATGGACGGGGCCACACCGTTACAGCAATTCTGGTCATTGTCGTTGCCATTTATCGCCGGTATTTTGGCCGTGCTTTTTTTGCTACGCTTTATCTGGACCTTTAACAAGTTTGACGACATTTTCCTTTTGACAGGTGGTAATGCCGGAACACGAACCCTCACAGTAAATGTGTATGAACAGGCGTTCGCCATTTCCAATCTGGGAGCAGGTGCGGCTGTGGCAGTGGTTATTTTTGTCTTTCTACTGATCTTCTCAGTCATTTTTATTCGCTTCTCACCAAAGGATGCCGGCTGATGAGGTTCTGGATGACAGGAATGTTCGCCAGTGCATTGACGGGCTTAGTCTGGGTCGGTCTGTGGCATTTGGTGTTGACTATGATGGCCATCCTTGCGACGGGTGCTGCCTTGCCTCTAGCCCTTGGCCCAGCTGCATTTTCCGGTCTTGTGGCAGGTGTGTTTGCTGCATTGCAGCGGCCGTCATTATTACGCAACCGGAGGATGACTGGCATTATCTTGATCGCATGCCTGCTGTTCAGTTTTTCACTTGGCACGCCGTTTGATCCGGAAAGTCTTTTGGCCCCGTGGCAAAGTTTGCTGCTGCTGGTATTGGCATCGGCAGCTGGCTGGTTGAGCATTGAAAAAACAGTTGGGCCTGCCAATGCTGGATTTATGACGCGCTACGGGACTGAAGAATTCTACCTACGTTTATTTTGGGGGTTGGGACTGATGATGTTCGTGCTGATCGTCGCCGTGCCTTTCTATGTGATGGTGATGACCAGCCTAAAAAGTCAGCATAGCCTGATGATCAATCCGCTCGACTTCTCCATTGATTACAGTCTTGGCGTGACGAAGCTGCTAAGTTCATACATAGAACTTTTCACCGATTACGGTTTTATGACTCTGCTGGTCAATTCAGCAGTGGTATCTGTGGCGACTGTGATAATCACATTGCTGTTTTCCGTTCCGGGGGCCTATGCGGTAGCTAAATTGCGTTTTCCAGGGCGCAAGTGGCTGTCTGGTTCGGTGCTTCTGATATATCTGATTCCGGCAATTATTCTCGTGATCCCTCTATATGCCATTTTCAGCCAGCTTGGCATGCGCAATTCACTGTTTGCCTTATGTATCGTGTATCCGGCAACCACGATCCCTGTAGCGGTTTATATGCTACGCGGATATTTTGCCGGTCTCCCATCTGATCTGGATGATGCAGGGTTAATGGATGGGCTATCACGGCTACAAATCATTACAAACATTGCGATGCCATTGTCTATGCCAGCAATTGCGTCTGTCGCGCTTTATGTCTTTATGATTGCTTGGAACGAGTTTTTGTTCGCTTTCATGTTTCTTGATGATGTGAAGCTTTTCACGCTTTCGCGAGGGATCGTATCCTTGAATTCATCTGAAGTGCCCCGCCAACATCTTATGGCAGGTGCGGTCATCGCGACAGCTCCCGTATTATTCCTTTTTCTCTGGTTTGAAAGATTCTTGGTGTCTGGTCTGACAGCAGGGAGCGTGAAAGGCTAACTTGATGGCACAACGAATCCAGGAAGCAATTAACATTATTAAGATGAATGACCGAGGAGGCTATACGGTTCCCACAAATCAACTTTATCCATACCAGTGGAATTGGGACTCCGCTTTCACTGCGCTAGGTATATGGCATTTCAATAAATGGCGCGCGTGGCTCGAAATCATGTCCTTGCTCGATGGCCAGTGGCAGGACGGCATGATTCCGCATATCGTTTTCCGTCACAATGACCCAGATTATTTTCCGGGGCCCGCGATTTGGGATACCAATACTGAACCGCCAACGAGCGGACATTCACAGCCACCAGTATTGGCTAGCATTATCTGGCGGTTTGTTCAGATGGGAACTGATTATGATAAACGAAAAGCTATTGAAGTTTTCCCTAAACTGATGGCGTATCACCGTTGGTTCAGCAATGCCCGTGATCCAAATAACCTGGGAATAATTAGTATCATCCATCCCTGGGAGTCAGGCCGTGACAATTGTCCTGACTGGGACATTGGTATGCAAAACATCGTGATTTCGGGTAATCTAGAGCGTTATACTAGGCGTGACACCTCTCATGTGGACAGTAACCAGCGACCTACGCAAGACCAATATGACCGTTTCATCACAATCGTTAATTTTGGCCGTGAATGTGATTGGGACAGCCAAACTATCTATGCCAATGGTCCGTTCCTTATGGCAGACCCAGGGGTACAGTTTATTTTCCTTCGCGCCAGCCGCGACTTGTTGGCAATGGCGCATCACCTAGAAATGGATTTGGCCATTGATGAAATCAAAGGCTGGGTTGAACAGGTTGAAGCTGGTTCAGACTTTTTGTGGAATGACGTGGTTGGTGGTTATTGTGCACGCGATTTGCGAACCGGTCAGTTCAGCGATGCAATCACTAACGCTTCAATGCTGAGCTTTTTTGCTGATGTTGGTTCACCTGAACAGCGAAAGAGCATGGAGGCGCATTGTCGGCGCATTCTTGGTGCTAGTGCCTTTGGCATGCCTAGTTGGGACCCAGATCATCAAGCGTTTGAGTCACAACGCTATTGGCGCGGTCCTGTCTGGGCTATCATGAACCACATGGTTATCAGCGGACTTGAGGACGCTGGACTTGTCGATCTGGCGGCGCGCGTGCGCAATGACA
Organism: uncultured SAR116 cluster alpha proteobacterium; assembly: GCA_902547925.1. Classification (GTDB taxonomy): domain Bacteria; phylum Pseudomonadota; class Alphaproteobacteria; order Puniceispirillales; family Puniceispirillaceae; genus MED-G116. The sequence goes on from CACCQD010000004.1 coordinate 78,908, forward strand.
CAATCAACCTGATTAATGAGCACGGTATGGCGGAATATTTTGATCCACGTGATGGTGATGGTCTTGGGGGGATGGATTTTTCATGGACCGCGGCCGTTTATCTCGATCTTTACAAAACCGAAGTTGCGGCATCAATTGTAGCGGCTGGGTGAGGGCAGTGAGATGGCATCGATACAGCTGAACGCTGTTGAAAAATGGTTTGGTGATTTGCAGGTCATCAAGGGTATTGATCTAGCCATTAAAGATGGTGAGTTTGTGGTCTTTGTTGGACCATCAGGCTGCGGCAAGTCAACTTTGCTGCGTATCATTGCTGGACTTGAAGACGCTAGCGAGGGGTCAGTGATCATCAATGACAATGATGTAACAGGCAATTTACCTTCTGAGCGCGGACTAGCCATGGTGTTTCAATCTTATGCGCTCTACCCCCACATGGACGTGGCTGAAAACATTGGCTTCGCGTTAAAAACCGCTGGCATGCCTCGGACTGAAATCAAGAAACGAGTTGACGAGGTGGCGGGGGTTTTGAAGCTGGAAAGTCTGCTGGGCCGCTTGCCAAAACAACTGTCAGGTGGTCAGCGTCAGCGTGTTGCAATCGGCCGCGCAATTGTAAGGGAACCAGTTGGCTTTCTGTTTGATGAACCGCTATCTAATTTGGATGCTGCTTTGCGGGTGAATATGCGCCTCGAAATTTCACGCCTTCATGCTCATCTTGGAATCACCACTATTTACGTGACCCACGACCAGATTGAAGCAATGACTCTTGCTGATAGAATTATTGTGCTAGACGAAGGGCGAATCATTCAGGCTGGCAGCCCACGCGAACTCTATAACAACCCTAATAGCCGGTTTGTTGCCGAATTTATCGGTAGTCCAAAAATGAACTTACTGCCTTGCATGGAAAAGTCGGGCCAGATCGTCTTTTCTGGTTATGCTAAAAATATAGGTCGTAAAAAGGCCGCCAACGAGAGGTATTTGACAGCTCCGTCTAGCGCGATAGCTAGCCTCGGTATTAGGCCTGAAAACATTGCGCTATGTGGTGAGGATGCAGGACATATCAGCGGCACCGTTACAGTGTGCGAATATCTTGGATCAGAACAATTCGCCTATATCGATTGCGGTTTTGACAATATGGTCACTGCTCGTGTCAACCCGGATGCTGAGTTGGAGATCGGCAGTATTACAGGCCTGTCTTTTGATAATGAAAAACTTTATATTTTTGATGGTGATGGTGCCCGTCTAAGTAACTTTGCCAGATAATTGGCGCTGGCCCTGACCATCCGTTAATGTAATCCGCCCAAAGTAAGGTGATTTGACTATTTGTATTTGACTATTAGTCAGTTTCAAAAAAACATTCCATCTGGGGCTGCATCAGGGCTACAGAATTGGTCTGCTAAGGATTGATCCTAGTTTATACAGATATACAACTTAAAGCAATAGCCTATTGTATTTACTGCATTTACGCAGCTACTATTAAAGAGATTAATACAGCATAAAACAGCGTTTTTACGGATTTCTAATCAGCAGGTTGGGGGTTTGAGTCCTCCCGGAATCGCCATCTTCCCGAACTGTAAAATAGCTTCTGAAAAGCCACAACTCTGGCATGGCAATTGCTCTGATCTGGTATGACACAGATGTGGATATTTCAGGAATTGGGCCGAGACTTGTGTCGGGACTTCAGATTGAAGTTCAGATTGGGCGCGGTAGCGCTTATGCTGTCGGGGGTGCCGCTTGCCAGCGCAGATGAGCTTGCCAGCGCAAATCAACTCACCATTGCAGATCAGCCGACCATCGCCGGTGTTGGGGGCGAGATTGAGATGGGGAGCGCCATGATTGCGGCACCCGCCAGTAAAGTGGTGTCTGATGGTTTTAATGCTGATATCCTGCCAGCCAATATCCCCGCCGGGAACGCAACGCCGCTTGCCGCAGAGCTGGCGTCCATCAACCAGCCAAATCTGATCGCCCGACAGACGCGCGTGCAATTCTTCAGACGGATGTTTGCCAAGCCTGCTGTATATCTGATCGGTGATCAGGGCCTGACAAATGGTGAGGTGACAGCTGCTAATGTATCTGGGCTGGATATGGCTGGGCTGGAGACGTTGGGGATGGATGTTGGCACTGCGCCCACATCCTTCAGCGTGCAAAAGGCGGCGATAGACTCGCTACAGAATAAATTGGCCCGGCGGAAGGCACCCAATCCGCTGATGCCGCTTGGCAGTGTGGCGACCGCCTTTCATCTGATCAGCAATGGCGTTGCCAAACTGATGATTGGCAAGCTGGGCGCAGGGCATCTGCCGATCTATGGCGATAATGGTGAGGTGATCGGCACACGCCATGCGACAACCGGCCAATTGAGCGCTGGACGCGACAGGCCGCAGGATCAGGGGCAGGTCTGGAACAATCAGGGCTGAGGCAAGTTTGCTGGTGGCGACTGGTGGTGGTGGTGCCAAGTAAGTCAAAATCTACAGAACCAGATTTGGGTTGAGGATCTCGGCTACCTTTTTTGGCACCAGCCAATCGGGCGTTGACGGTCTGAGTTCCTTGTATATTTTGACCGTATCCATGAAAGCCTCGGGCGCTGTGCGATAGCCACAGCGGAGCTGGCAGTGGAAATAGCACTGCACCGCCTCGTGAAGATCCGGAGATCCGCAATAATGCGCTGTGCCATTGACACATTGTCTGCACACGATGGTCACCTTTGCCTTTCAAATATTTTTGGGGTGCGGGATATGAGGACAGCCAAACGTCGGAACAGCGATGCAAAGGGAAGCCAATACATCGACCAAACAGATTTGGTGTATCCCGCATCCACCGGCCCGAGGCCGAAACTTATCTTCTCGTGCGTCGAGGGATGAAACGAGCCGACAAGATGGTCCCAGACTGCTAGCACGACACCAAAATTACGATCAAAATGCCGAGGATCATTTGAGTGATGTAACTGATGTTGGGCCGGTGATATAAAAATTCGCTCAATTGCTTCAGGGTAATGAAGGGCAACGTGCGAGTGACGAAGATTTGACCCCAAAGAGTGAAACATTAAGCTAAAAACGCCAACCCCATAGATGGTCAACAAATCAACCTTATTGCCAAACAAACATACAAATATCGCAATGGTAACACCTTGAACAATGGCGGTGCGCAGAATGAAAATCATCCCTTCAACAGGATGCGTTCTGGTGACGGTAAGCGGGGTTAGTGTTTCCGCGCTATGGTGGAATTTATGAAACTCCCAAAGAGTTGGGATGCGATGCATAAGATAATGAGTGCCGAAGCGTGAAAAATCATCAAATAAAAAATAGAACAAGGTGAATACAGAAGCTGCGATCCAATAATCTACATGCGCCAACGCGCCGATTGGAAGCAATACTTGGAGATGCAAAAGCTGGTAAACGAGTGTTGCAACAGTGATTTGAGTCAAAAACACCGGCCTTAAGAAGGTGAATAAAACTCGATTGATTAAAAAACAAAGAAAATCGAACAAGCTTGAACGACTAAGCCAGACTGCGGGAGCAAAAACCATGGCTAGAGATGTTTTCAAGCTTGTTCGTTTGGCTACACATATCCAGAGAACAGCAATGCCAAAAGCACACGCCAAGTATCCAACAAAGAGCCTTTTACGTGGGCTGAGAAATTGCGCTGATAAATCGCTAAAAATCAGTTCAATAAACTCAGGCATTGTGTCCTCTAAATAAGGTAACGGGAAAAACCGCTCCTTCCCGATTCAAAATTTAGTCGTTTTCTACACTTTCACCCGAGCCAAGTTTCTCCGCGAGGTTAGAGATACCGGCAAGTTTGTCTTTGTTTTTTGCTACAACGCCAAACTCGTCCTCCATCAACTTCTGAAGGCGCAACATGTAAAGCATATACTCATCAACACTTGCTTCTTGGAAAGTATAATTACCTGCGTCATCTACACCACTAACGCGTTGGGTATTCATCGTTATTTGTGATGGAGTTACGCCACCAACCACTGGACCAAATTTTATAAGACCATCGATTTTTTGTCCAAGTTCTCCAAGGTTCTGGTTACTGGTATGAAGCGAAAGGGCAAAACCTTTCAATTCACCCCAATGTTTGACGTAGCCGCGGTATGTTTTGGCGTCGCCACCACTTTTTAGCTTTTCTAAATCGCCGTAGACACTTCCAGCATATTTGAATACTGCTTCTGCGATAACACGTTCCCAATTCGAACAAATAACCCTAGCTTTACCCATGATGGTGTTTCTCTCTGTCTCAGACAGGGCATCGCCATTCGCATCGGCAATGACTTGACGACCATCGATAAATGCTTGAGTTATCGTTTTGTAGTATTTTGTTTTTCCACCCTTATCGAATGCGGATGCGTAATAAGCGTGGGCATAATTCATCTCAGATTTCAGATTAACAACGCCATCCGAGTTCGCGTCTGCTGCGACCATATCTTTCTTCTTGGCTACGTTATAATTCTGCTTTGGAGTTAGTGTTGCCCCATGCGCCGCTGCACCCCAATAACCAAAGGCCTCGTCCCAGGAATGCTCTTTTCCTGTATAATAGGCGCCGTCTTTGTATGGTTTGTTGTTGGGTTTGTTTCCCGCTTCCAGCTTTTCGTCTAAATAATTGTCGCAAGCTTGATGGTAAAATACTCCGCCCATCATAAACTTCGAAACAAGTTGAGCGTAATCATAGCCATGTTTTTCGTCATATCCGCCAGGGGCATCAGCGCCATGCGCAATCATTGAGGCGAGAACTTCTTTACCAGTCATACCTCCAGGCCAACCAGCCATTTCGCCTTTGTAAGCTTTTCCTGAGAGATTGGTTTTTGAAATGTCATTTACATTTGTGTGATCCACAATGAATTTATCACTGGATACTGGATCGAGGATTGGAAGGTTTCCATCAGAACCATTAAAATAGGATTGTAAAGTCTCCAGCGAAGCATCTTTACTTAAAGCTTTTTTTAGACTGTTGTGAAGGAGTTGGCGGCCAACCTGGCCCGAATATGAAACAGAATTTGTTTTATCACCGGAGTAGCCCTTAAGGGTGACAGGAAACGGTCCATAAACATGGTTTCCATGCCCATCTGCTATAGCACTGGTTGTCATTAGACAAACAAATGTCACGCAAGTGAGAAGCTTTATCTTATTCATTGTGTTTTCTCCAAAGAAGTTTCTGGCTACAAGCCAACTTATTTAATCAGTACCTATTAGGTGCTATTTATAATTATTGCGAACTGTTATCATTGTCAAATAAAAAGGATCAATTTAGTACGCTTTTTTGTCGCAGACAAAAAACAGACTTAGATGAGAGTCAAATGGGAAAAGAAACTAACCTATATAAGCCAAAAGCTCAGACGGGAGCAGTTTAGAAATCTGCTCTTAAAGTGCTATCTCTATTGCAGAAATTTGTTTTCTGGCCTCATTATGGGCCATAAATTTCGAATCCTGTTTTGATAAAGAGATGCCATTTATGTTGAACCTCGTTACGCATCCCGCTTACGACATTCCGCTGCCAGCTAGACATCGGTTTCCAGCCACAAAATTCAGCCGCTTGATGACGTTTATGAAGCGGGATGGTGTGCTGGATGGCTTTACTCAGCATCAACCAAAGCCAGCGTCACGTGCTGATTTGATGGCAGTTCATTGCCCACATTATATTAATCGGGTGGCGTCAGGGACGTTACCTGAAGAGGCTTTGCGGGTGCTGGGGCTGAAATGGAGTGATGTGCTTCGCAACCGATCTTTTCTTGCGCCTAATGGCACTTTAGAGACGGCACGCCTTGCACTAACCTCGGGGCTTGCCTGCCATGCTGCAGGTGGAACGCATCACGCTCACTATGCTTATGGCGCTGGCTACTGCGTGTTTAATGATTTGGCTTACGCAGCGCGGCGGCTCGTGGATGAGGGCGCTGCGCGCCAAGTACTGATCTTTGATTGTGATGTGCATCAGGGTGACGGTACTGCGCGCATGCTGTCAGGTGATGACCGAATTTTCACTTGCTCGCTGCATTGTCGAACAAATTATCCGGCGCGGCGCGCGGTTAGCGATCTGGATATCGAAATCGAAAAAGGCACAGGCGATGATGGCTATCTTGCAGTGCTTGCAGATACACTTGCGACGTTGTCAGGACCAGTAGCAAATAAACATTATGGGCTACGGCCTGACCTGGTGCTTTATGACGCCGGAGTTGATGTGCATAATGATGATAAATTAGGGCATTTAAAGCTCAGTCATGACGGCATTCGACTGCGTGATGAGATGGTGATCCGTCATTTTCGGGACCAAGGCTGCGCTGTGGCGACAGTTATCGGTGGTGGCTATGGCACTGATATCGACGAGGTAGCGATGCGCCACAGCCTCATATTCCGCGCCGCACTGGCAGTGGAGAATGAGGCAGGTTAGGGAAATACGTGTTGACTACTTAGTAGACGGTTTGCCGGCGGCGGCGAAGTTTGTTTTATTATCTGCAGGTGCAATTTCTATCTTGTTCACGGTTGCTCCAAGATGTGCCGCCGCAGACAGATTGCGGCACTTGTCATTATCCAGCCCAACAGCATTGGTTAACGTATCAGCCACATGCTCGCGGAGGGCGTCCACATAGACGTTGACAAAAAAACAGATCAAACACCGAGACAGGCAAAATCTGAAGATAGAACAATGCTGCCACGCCTGCCGTCAGTCGGCTGCCATATTTGACGAGGATGTATTCCTCTTTGACAATCTTTCAATTATCAGGTAGTTACCCTTAAATACCAATTGAGCCATAGCTTTGAGCGACGCGTTGGACCGCAACTTTCATCGCGGCACCTCGCAAATCAAGGACCGCATCGTTGCTGTTCCATTCGCGGCTGATCGTCTCGTAGGTTTGGCGCATTGTATCCTCGAGGCCTGAGCGAACAAGATCCAACTCCGTGGCACCATCGAGAACAGCAGCGCGAATTTCATTGGGAAAATCCTTGCCGGTCATCATCTCTATACCCCGGACAAGCGCCGCGTTGCGGCTCTCACTTTCGCGGCGTTGCATCCGGCCGAAGCGGATGTGAGTCAAATTCTTGATCCATTCAAAATAGCTCACCGTTACACCGCCAGCATTGGCGTATAGATCAGGAATGACAACAACGCCCCGATCACGCAACAGCGCATCAGCCAGCGCTGAGATAGGCCCATTTGCCGCTTCGATGATAAGAGGCGTGCGGATGCGGGCGGCATTGTCCTCGGTGATGACAAGTTCCATCGCCGCCGGAATGAGAATATCGGCGTCAGCCTCAAGCATCTTGATGCCAGCTTTTATGTGGCCAGGAAAACCGATGATGCTGCCAGTCTCGGCTATATGGGCGAGAAGGGCGACAATATCTATGCCTTCATGATTGACCACGGTTCCATCACGTTCAAGAACGTGGGTAATGAGTGCGCCATCTTCCTGGGAGAGGAACAGTGCCGCGTGATAGCCGACATTGCCCAGCCCCTGAACGATTACCCGCTTGCCAGAAAGGCCGGGGGCTAGGCCGGTCTTGGCGACATCCCGGGGATGGCTGAAAAAAGCCTGCAACCCATATTGAATGCCGCGACCCGTGGCCTCTGTACGCCCGGCAATGCCACCCTTACTCATCGGTTTGCCGGTAACACATGCCCATGCATTGAGATCTGAGGGATGCAGGCGCTTATATTCATCTGCAATCCATGCCATTTCTCGTTCACCAGTGCCTACATCGGGCGCGGGAACATTTTGCGAGGGGTGAATCAGATCGCGCTTTGCTAGCTCCTGCGCAAAACGTCGGGTGATCCGCTCGATCTCCGCCTCTGTCCAGTCACGTGGATTGATGATCAGCCCGCCCTTCGAACCACCAAACGGCACCTCTACGAGCGCGCATTTGTAGGTCATCAGCGCGGCCAATGCCTCAACCTCGTCCTGGCTCACGTTCGGATCATAGCGAATGCCGCCCTTGGCAGGCTCAAAATGTTCCGAATGCACCGACCGATAACCAGTAAAGGTATGCAGCTCACCACGCAGGCGAACGCCAAAGCGAACGACATATGTCGAGTTGGCAACCATAATTTTGTTGGCAAGTCCATCGGAAATCGTACCAGCACCGTCAGATGCAATGATGCAGCCGACTGCCTGTTTGAAATTCGCCTCAATCGAGCGTAGAAATTCTTCACCAGCCATCAAACAGTCTTAACATTGATAACGAAATCGGGCAATGCGGCGCGATTTAATCACGGGAACTCTCTTGATCACCTTCAGCAGAAAACCTTTGCACATGGCTGCCATAATGACCAGTCGATGCAGTGGTAAAGCCGCCGGTCTCTTTGGAATGTGAAGTTCGTTGAAAGAAAGGAAACGCGAACAAAAACTGAAGGGAGCAAGATTTTTTACTTTTATTCTTTATAATCAAGAATTATGCGCGCTTTTCCTAGTACTTTATATTAGGTCTCAGGTTATGAAGGCGTGGGCGAATACAGGCTGTCGAGATGGGTGACCGGGATCAGTGATCGAGAATCTGGCTGAGGAAAAGTTTGGTCCGCTCATTTTCCGGATTGTTGAAGAATTCCTCGGGTTTCTTTTCCTCAATAATCTGGCCTTCATCCATGAAGATTACGCGGTTGGCAACTTTGCGGGCAAAACCCATCTCATGCGTCACGCAGATCATCGACATGCCATCCTCGGCAAGTGAGACCATCGTATCTAGCACTTCCTTGATCATTTCCGGATCAAGCGCCGAGGTTGGCTCATCAAAGAGCATCAACTGCGGTTCCATGCAGAGCGAACGAGCGATCGCCACGCGCTGTTGCTGGCCGCCGGATAGCTGGCCGGGATATTTATGGGCCTGTTCGGGGATTTTCACACGCTCAAGATATTTCATCGCAATCGCCTCGGCATCGGCCTTTGGCATGCGGCGCACCCAGATTGGGGCGAGGGTGCAATTCTCCAGAATGGTCAGATGCGGGAATAGATTGAAATGCTGGAACACCATGCCAACCTCGCGGCGGATCTCATCGATGTTCTTCAAATCATTGTTGATGGTGATGCCCTGAACGGTGATATCACCCGACTGATGCTCCTCAAGCCTGTTCAGACAGCGGATCAGCGTTGATTTGCCAGAGCCCGAAGGACCGCAGATGACAATGCGTTCACCCTTGTTGACAGTCAGATTGATGTCACGCAATACATGGAAGGTTCCATACCATTTGTTGACCTGCGACATCCTAATGATCACCTCTTCGGTGACCTGCATTTTTGTTGCACTAGAAGCAGTCATTACTCTCTCACCCTTATTGTTTCGTTCATCCAGCGGCATCAATGCCGGCGGGATTTACTGAGCTTGTTTTCCATAAAGATTGAATAGCGTGACATCCCAAAACAGAAGATGAAAAAGATGATGCCAATGTAAAGATATATGGTGATCGCCTGCACCGGGGTTGACCAGGCAGCATCGGCAACCGCCGACTGGCCAGCACCAAGAAGATCAAAGATGCCAACAATTGAGACGAGTGTCGTGTCTTTGAACAGACCTATAAAGGTGTTGACAATGCCTGGGATCACATGGGTCAAAGCCTGCGGCAGAACGATCAGACGCATCGTCTGCCAGTAGGAGAGCCCCATCGCCTGTGCGCCCTCATACTGGCCTTTGTCTATCGCCTGCAGGCCGCCGCGCACCACTTCGGCCATATAGGCAGCGGAAAACAGCATCACACCGATCAGGGCGCGAAGCAGATTGTCAAAATTGACACCGGCTGGCAGGAACAGTGGCAGCATCACCGATGCCATGAACAACACCGTGATCAGCGGCACACCGCGCCAGAATTCAATGAAAATGGTGCACAGGACGCTGACCACAGGCATTTCGGAGCGCCGGCCCAGCGCCAGAATGATGCCAAGTGGCAGCGAGGCGACAATGCCGGTCAGCGCGACAACAAGGGTGATCAGCAGACCGCCCCAATCACCCGTGCCAACCGGAGTCAGGTTGAAATCCAAAGCGACAATGCCGCGCACAACATTGAGTGCAATGATGCCCCAGCCAACAATGCCAAAAATGCCGGCAAACTCGGCAAAGATGGTGCCCAGATGGCCAGCGGCACCCATGCGGCCAACAGAGATCAGCGCAAGGCCGACAATGATCCAGACACCAATGCCGGTAAAGCTGGCGTCGCTATTGCCGCCGGTCAGCAGAATGAACGCCAGAAGTGGATAGAGGGTGAGCATCAGCACACCAACCTGTCGGCGATAGGGCAGGCGTTCACGCAGCGCCCAGACAAGGCCGATACTGCCAACGATCAGTGACAGATAAATGCGCCACAGCTCTTCGCTCGGATAGGGTCCAAACCAGGCGAATTTCTGTTTTGCCCAGACAAAGGGCCAGCAGGCCCCATGCCATCCATCGGGTAAAGAGCCGCCTTGCTGTACCGTCCAGCAGGCCTCGCGTTTCAGTCCCTCCGGATCGGACCAAACAGCCGATAAAATGGCAAAATCAATCAGGCCATAGGTCTGGTCTATAAATAGATAGACCAACAGCAGCGAGAACAGGATCATGAACAGCGAACGAATGGCTGCGCCAAGAGACTGAAAATCAGACATGCTGGCAAAGATATTCTGCCAGAGCCAGCCGGTTATGCCAGCCTCAGTCGCCGGTGGCGGCAACAACGGGGCATCTTCGGTGCGGACATATTTACGAGGTGTTGTCATCTGTTTGTTCCACCCACAGCCTAGCGTTCAACCAGCTTGACGCGGGCATTGAACCAATTCATGAAGGCGGCTGTGGCAAGCGAGAAAGTCAGATAGACCATCATCATCATGAAAATCATCTCAATCTCCTTGCCAACCTGATTGAGCGCGGTACCGGCAAAAATCGACACCAGCTCCGGGTAGGCAATGGCAACAGCAAGAGATGAATTTTTAGTCAGATTGAGATATTGCGAGGTCAAGGGTGGGATGATCACGCGCAATGCCTGCGGAATGATGATCAGGCGCAGCGTCATGCCGGGACGCATGCCAATTGAATAGGCGGCCTCGGTCTGACCCTTGGCGACTGCCAGAATGCCCGCCCGAACAATCTCGGCAATGAAGGCGGCGGTGTAGAGCGTTAGCGCAAGCCACACCGCCAGCATTTCAGGAACAAGCACCATGCCGGAGCCGCTCTGAAACCCGCGCCGCAAAATCGCACCGGTCATCTTGAATTCGGGGTAGCTCCAACTCATCGGGTTGCCGGTGATCCAGAAAGTCAGCATCGTCAAGCCAAAGATCAGACCAAGCGCCGTCCATAAAACAGGAAAGCGCTGGCCGGTTTCGAACTGTCGTTTCTGCGCCCAGCTTTTCATCACGAGGGTGATGATAATGGCAACGACAAAGGCAGTGACGGAATAGATAAAGCCGGGTTCAATGATTGGTGCCGGTAAATACAGGCCGGTGATGTTCATCGCCGCGACGTCAGGAATGATCTCGATCTTGTCGCGTTTGGAGGGCAGGGCGCGCAGCACCGCAAAATACCAGAAAAAAAGCTGCAAAAGCAGCGGGATGTTACGCAGGAGTTCGATATAGACAGTGGCAAATGAGCGGACAATGAAGTTCTTTGACAGGCGCATAATGCCGACTGTGAAACCAATGATTGTGGCCCCAGCAATGCCGAGAATGGCGACAAGAAAGGTGTTGGCAATGCCGATAAAATAGACATCAAGATAGCTTGATTGACCGACATTGTAGTCGAACAGCCATGTGCCGAGGGTAGCGCTAATCTGGAAACCTGCATTTTCACTTAAAAAGCCAAAACCAACAGTTTTGCCACGGTCAGCTAGATTAGTGACCGTGTTGTCAATAAGCCACCAAAAGCCAAAGGAAAGACAGCTAAGAATGAAAACCTGATAAAAATATCCCCGCATGCGGGCATCATAGATAATGGATTTCAATGATAATTGTTGCATGTCGTCGTGAAACCAAATCAAAAAAAACCTGACCCCTCAAAATGAGGGATCAGGCCAGGGTTCAGGATTTAGCGAATTGGCGCCGCATAAAGGATGCCGCCGTCGCTCCAAAGGGCATTCACACCGCGTGCGAGGCCAAGTGGTGTAACATTTGCCTCATAGCTTTCGGCATAGTTACCAACTTGCATCAGAATGTTATATGCCCAGTCGTTTGATAGACCTAGCTCTTCACCGAAATTGCCTTCTTTACCAATAAGGCGTGCAACCGCAGGTGTGATGTTTGCATCAAACTTTAAGTTGTTAACGTTTGAAGATGATACGCCCATTTCTTCGGCATTAATCATCGCGTTCAGTGACCAACGAACGATATTGAACCACTGATCATCACCCTGACGGACAACAGGACCCAGCGGTTCTTTTGAGATGATCTCAGACAGAACCATATGGGCGTCCGGCGCAGTCAGCTTGCCACGCTGGGCAGCAAGACCTGAGCGATCAGTTGTGTAAACGTCACAGCGACCCGCGTCATAGGCAGCAACAACTTCGTCGGCTTTTTCGAAGGCAACAAGGTTGAAGGACATGCTGTTTGCACGGAAAAAGTCAGTGATGTTCAGCTCGGTTGTTGTGCCAGTGTTTGTGCAGATGTTTGCACCATCAAGCTCAGTGGCTGATGTCACGCCAAGTGAGGTTGGAACCATCATGCCCTGACCGTCGTAGTAGTTGACGCCAGCGAAGTTCAGGCCCAGCTGTGTGTCGCGGGTCATAGTCCATGTGGTGTTACGTGACAGAATGTCGACCTCCCCAGATGCAAGGGCGGTGAAACGCTGCTTGGCTGACAGTGGAGTGAACTTTACGGCGTTTGAGTCACCGAACACGGCAGCGGCAACAGCCCTGCACATATCAACGTCAAGACCAGTCCAGTCACCTGAGTCATCAGCGTTTGAGAAGCCCGGAAGGCCCTGGCTGACGCCACATTGGATATGGCCTTTTGCTTTTACGTCGTCAAGAGTGGCGGCGCTTGCTGACGCGGCAAATGCCACACCTGCAACCGCAACCATGGCGGCTGTGAGTTTTTTCATAATACTCTCCCTAGCGTTTTTTTAAAAAAACAAAGTTGAGGGGCACTGCTCATGCGGTGCCCTTTCAACGTGGACTTAACCTAACATTAGTCAAAACGCAACTCCAGCGAAAAGCCTAAACCGGTCAAGACCGCCCCGGAGCGGTTGTTTCAGCCTATCTTGCCAAGTGTGACTTGGTCTGATTTGGCGCGGCTCGGCCTTGTTAGGCATCGCCAGTGCTGATTGGTGCATCCGATGCGCCCCATTCAGTCCAGGAGCCATCATAGACGAAAACCTGTTCATTACCGGCAAGCGCCAGCCCAAGCGTCAACCCGCAGGCGGTAACACCCGACCCGCAGCTGGTTATCACCGGCCGGTCGGGATCAATGCCGCCATCAATAAAGGCCTGGCGGATGTCGGCTACTGGTTTAAAACTGCCATCATCTGCGAGCAGCCTGGTAAGCGGCACATTGCGTGCGCCCGGTATGTGGCCAGAGCGCAGCCCGGCGCGGGGTTCGGGCGCGGTGCCAGAAAAGCGGCCAGCGGCTCTAGCATCGGCCAGTTGGCCGAGGCTGCCGGCCGCACTCATTGCCTGAATTGTCGGCATGTCGATCACCTGTGCGCCAACCGGCGGACGGGCTGTAAATTGGCCGGATGGCGCGGTCTGAAACGGTATTTGCGGCGGTGTCGTCTCCAACTCGCTGCCACCCCGGCGCCAGGCAGCAAGACCGCCATCAAGAACCGAAACCCGCTCATGGCCAAACAGCCGGAACATCCACCAGACGCGCGTCGCCGGTAAAATCGCCGAGTCATCATAAATGACGACATGGTCATCATCACCGATCCCCATGGCGGAGACGGCGGCGGCAAATTCAGTCGCTGGGGGAACCATATGGGGCAGGGGATTGGTCTGGTCAGCGACCTTGTTGATGTCGAAGCGACAGGCCCCGGGAATGCGCGCGGCGGCAAATTCGGCATCGGGGTCACGGTCAACCCCGGTCAAATGATAGCTGGCATCCAGTGTTCTGACGCTGGCAAGATTGGCTT
>CACCQD010000005.1 GCA_902547925.1 uncultured SAR116 cluster alpha proteobacterium
CGCGCCAGCGCGCCGGCAACTTCATTCAGCAAACCTGTCTGCAGGGCTTCGCCAAGCGAGGCGTTCGGCATGAAACTGCGCCGCGTCCGGTCAAACTGGATGGCCACCTCAGCCGGTGATTTGCTCTCTTCGCCAGCGGAAATCGCTTTGTCGCTACCGCCGATCAATCCAGTCGTGACATCGCCGACACCCCAAAGGGCAAAGCCTGCAGCCAGAAACAGAAGAAAGACTTTCATTATTGGCGATTTTACACCGCCACGCATTGCACCAAGCATTGGATCACCCTTTTTCAACTGGAACCGTCATTCTCACGGTTCTGTGGAGTCGCCAGACTCCCTGGGATTAATAAACTAGGAGCCTGTTTTATAGGTTGGCGCCCTTGCGAGCAACTTTATTTAGGCCTGTAAACGCAAAACTTACCGGCAAAAAAAGCGCCAAACCAGCAACAGGACCCTCGGGCAGGATGACTTGCCGATGATAGCGGGGGGATCGGATGCAGACTGGACAAAAAACCCGGCTTTGCCAGCCCCGCCCCGTTGATTTTCAACGACCAAACGGTCAACCTATGGAGCTTGTTCAGATCTCGAGTGGGGGAGGGATAAATGATCGTTGCCGCAAATTGGAAAATGAATCCGGAATTGTCGGTGGCGGCAAAGCTGGCCAGCGATTATTGTGCCGCCTCCATTGCGGGGGTCACCCGCATTCTGTTTGCACCGCACCCCTATCTGGTTCCCATTGGGGTGCGCCTTGAGGGTTCCGGCATACTGCTGGGTGGGCAGGATTGTCATCCATCGGCATTCGGTGCGCACACTGGTGATGTGTCAACCGGTATGCTGCGTGATTGCGGCGCATCAGTGGTTCTTCTTGGCCATTCAGAGCGCCGCGCCGATCATGGTGAGACCAGCAAGCTGGTCTTCGCCAAAGCTGTGCAGGCATTTTCGTCAAGCCTGTCCGTCATGATCTGCGTTGGTGAGACATTGGCTCAACGCGAGGCAGGCAACGCACTGGCGACCGTGCTTGACCAGCTTGCTATTTCGGTTCCACCAACGCTTCCAACAACGGCGCTGACCATCGCCTATGAGCCGGTCTGGGCCATCGGCACCGGCAAGGTGGCAGCGGCGGTTGAGATCGCCGAGATGCACCTAGGCATCCGGGGCTGGCTTGATGAGGCGGGTTTTGATCAGACGAAAATTCTGTATGGCGGGTCGGTCAAGCCGGGAAATGCGGCGGAAATCTTTGCCGTACCGCATGTTGATGGCGCCCTTGTCGGCGGTGCCAGCCTGATTGCAGCTGATTTTGATAGCATCTGCGCTGCGGCAGCCGGCTGATCTGCTTTCTGATCTGCTTTCTGATCTGCTTTCTGAGCTGGTTTTTGGGTGCACCTGTAAGCTGTCGCAATTTGCTTGAAATACCGTGGCTGAGGCCATATAAAAGCGCCATCTGAAGACTGTGGGCCCTGGATGCTGGCCCTGAATGCTAGCCCTTTATTGACTAACGGACGTGGTTCATGGAAACGCTTGTTCTGACTATTCACATTCTGATCGCCCTTGGCCTCGTTGGCTCGGTGCTGCTACAGCGCTCCGAAGGCGGCGGCCTCGGCATTGGCGGCGGCGGCGGCGGTGGTGGTGGGTTCATGACGGCCCGGGGCACAGCCAATCTGATGACCCGCGTGACAGCAGTTCTTGCCGCCTGTTTCTTTGCGACCTCGATCATCCTTGCCATCATGGCAGGAGCAGGCACCGAAAGCGCCTCCATCGTTGACGAGGTGATCAAGGAGACGCCAGCGCCCGCATCTGGTCCCACTGTCCCTACAGATCAGTAAGTTCCCACAGATCAATAAGTTTCAACGGATGTATAACAACGCTCAAACAGACGGCTGTTTGTCAAGCCAGCTGTACCTACTAAAATTAAAACATGATGTGATTTAGGCACTTACCAGCCGCGTCATGTTGGGTTATACCTTCCGGCCATGCCTCGTTATATTTTCATCACTGGTGGTGTGGTTTCCTCACTCGGTAAAGGTCTTGGTGCTGCCGCATTGGCGGCGCTCCTGCAAGCGCGTGGTTACAAGGTGCGGCTGCGCAAACTCGATCCCTATCTCAATGTTGATCCTGGCACCATGTCGCCGACCCAGCATGGCGAGGTGTTTGTCACCGATGACGGCGCTGAGACGGATCTTGACCTTGGCCATTATGAACGTTTTACCGGTGTCCACGCCAAAAGGTCGGACAATGTGACGACCGGCCGCATCTATTCCGATGTTCTGGCCAAGGAACGCCGTGGTGATTATCTCGGCGCGACCATTCAGGTGATCCCGCATGTTACCGATGCGATCAAGGAATTTGTCAAAGCGAATCACGAAGATGAGGATTTCGTCCTCTGCGAGATAGGCGGCACCGTTGGTGATATCGAATCACTGCCTTTTCTTGAGGCCATTCGCCAGCTTGGTAATGAGCTTGGCCGCGAGCTGACCTGTTTTCTCCATGTCACATTGCTGCCCTATATCGCTGCGGCGGGCGAGTTGAAAACAAAACCCACCCAGCATTCGGTCAAGGAGCTGCAATCGGTGGGGATCCAGCCGGATATTTTGCTGTGCCGCACCGAACATGTGCTGTCCGATGAACAGCGCGGAAAAATCGGGCTGTTCTGCAATATCCGGCAATCGGCGGTCATTCTGGGAATGGATGTCCGCAACATCTATGAGGTGCCGCTCTCCTACCATGAACAGGGGCTCGACCGCGAGGTGATGCGGCATTTCGGTCTGCCGGACAAGGCGCCTGACCTGTCTGCCTGGCAACGCATCTGTAACACGGTTGCCAATCCTGAAGGTGAGGTGACCATCGCCATTGTCGGCAAATACACTTCTTTGCAGGATTCCTATAAATCGCTCGGCGAGGCACTTGTCCATGGGGGGATCGCCAACGGCGTCAAGGTCAATATCGAATGGATTGATTCTGAATTGTTTGAACAGGAAGACGCGGCCATTGAGGCGTTGCATCCTGTCAGCGGCATTTTGGTCCCCGGCGGCTTTGGTGAACGCGGCTCCGAGGGCAAAATCCGGGCGGTGCGCTTTGCCCGTGAACAGAAGATTCCCTATCTTGGCATTTGTTTTGGCATGCAGATGGCGGTTCTGGAAACGGCCCGCAATCTGGCCGATTTGCCGGGTGCTGGCTCCAGCGAATTTGGCGCCACCGATGTGCCGCTTGTCGGACTGATGACCGAATGGACCGATGGCAATGAACGTCTGCAACGCAGTGCTGATGATGATCTTGGTGGCACCATGCGTCTTGGTGCCTACGCCTGCCTTCTCGAGGAAGGGTCGGTTGCTGGCCGGGTGTATGGCGCAACCAAAATATCCGAGCGCCACCGTCATCGCTATGAGGTTAATATCGCCTATCGTGAGCAGCTGGAGGCGGCCGGTATGAAAATCTCCGGCCTGTCGCCCGATGGGCATCTGCCCGAAATTGTTGAACGCCCGGATCATCCTTTCTTCATCGCCGTGCAGTTTCACCCTGAATTGAAATCGAAACCGACTGACCCGCATCCGCTTTTTACTGGTTTTGTCGCGGCATCAATGGAAAAATCGCGGCTTGTATAAGCGGCTTTTGTGATGGCCCGAAAGGAGGCTCGCAGGATCATGACTGAAATGCACATCCGTGACGTGCCTTGTGGCGCTGACCATCCGTTGATGCTGATTGCCGGTCCCTGCCAGATTGAGGGTCTCGACCATGCCCTTTCATGTGCCAGCCATATTGCCAAGATAGCTTCCGCCGTCGGCATGGGGTTCATCTATAAATCCTCCTTTGACAAGGCCAATCGCACCTCGGCAAATGCGGCGCGCGGCATTGGCATGGATGAGGGGCTGGCGATCATGGCGCGGGTCCGTGATGAGCTTGGTTGCCCGGTTCTGAGTGATGTCCATCTGCCCGCACAATGCGCCCCGGCGGCCGAGGCGCTTGATGTCCTGCAAATTCCGGCCTTTCTCTGCCGCCAGACTGATCTGTTGCTGGCGGCTGCGGCCACTGGTGCTGTCGTCAATATCAAGAAAGGGCAGTTTCTTGCCCCCTGGGACATGGCACATGTCGCCGCCAAAGTTACCGGCGCTGGCAATGCGCGCGTCATGCTGACCGAGCGCGGCACCTCCTTTGGCTACAACGCGCTTGTCTCTGACATGCGCGCTCTGCCTGAAATGGCAAAACTTGGCCATCCGGTGATTTTTGATGCGACCCATTCGGTGCAGCAACCGGGTGGCCTTGGTGGCAGCTCGGGAGGCAAGCGCGAATTTGTTCCGGTGTTGGCGCGCGCGGCGGTTGCCGTTGGTGTTGAGGGGCTGTTCATGGAAGCGCATGAGGACCCTGATAATGCCCCGTCTGATGGCCCGAATATGGTGCCGCTGGATGCCATGGAGGGCGTGCTTTCCCGCCTGCAACGCATTGACACCGCTCGTCGTGAGGCGCTTTGACCATAATCAGGAGGCCTCGGACTGCCGGCTTACGGCAACTCCCGGCCTTAAACCCCAAGCATTAGGATAAAATCCCATGTCCACCATTCTTGATATTCAGGCCAGAGAAATTCTCGACTCCCGTGGCAACCCAACCGTCGAGGTTGATGTCACCCTTGAGGATGGCGCAGTTGGCCGTGCGGCTGTTCCCTCGGGCGCTTCGACCGGTGCCTATGAGGCGGTTGAGATGCGCGATGGCGACAAGGACAGATATAATGGTAAGGGCGTGCTGAAAGCCGTCGACGCTGTGAATTTTGAGATTTTTGATGCGATTGTTGGGGCTGACGCGCTTAATCAGGCCGCTCTGGATCAGGATCTGATCGAATTGGACGGCACCAGCAACAAGGGCCGGCTTGGTGCCAATGCCATCCTCGGCGTGTCGATGGCCCTTGCACGAGCGGCGGCGGAGTCAACCGAAATGCCGCTCTGGCGCTATCTTGGGGGTGTTCACGCGCATCTGTTGCCAACGCCGATGATGAATATCATGAATGGCGGTGCCCATGCCAATAATGCGCTTGATGTGCAGGAATTCATGATCATGCCGGTTGGCGCGCCCCATTTTGGTGATGCCCTGCGCATGGGGGCGGAGATTTTCCATGTCTTGAAAAGTCTGCTCAGTGACGCCGGCATGTCGACAGCCGTTGGTGATGAGGGTGGTTTTGCCCCCGCGATCAATTCCAGTGACGAGGCGCTCGATTACATTACCAAGGCCATTGAGACAGCAGGCTACCAGCCCGGTGATGATGTGATGATCGCCCTCGATGCGGCGGCGAGTGAATTCTACGAGGAGGGGGCCTATCACCTTGCGGGTGAGGGGCGCACGCTCAGCACCACCGAGATGAATACCATGTGGGAGCAATTGGTCAAAAATCATCCGATCATCTCGCTTGAGGATCCACTGCAAGAAGATGACTGGGATGGTTTTACCGCTCTGACAGCGCTGATTGGCGACCGCGTGCAGATCGTTGGTGATGATCTGTTTGTCACCAACCCGGAGCGTCTGGCACGCGGTATTGCTGAGACAGCAGCCAACGCCATTCTGATCAAGGTCAACCAAATCGGCACCCTGTCTGAAACGCTGCAAGCCATTGATATGGCGCAAAAGGCTGGTTTTGGCGTTGTCATCTCGCACCGCTCTGGCGAGACCGAGGACAGTTTCATCGCCGATCTTTCCGTTGCCACCAATGCCGGCCAAATCAAGACTGGTTCGCTGTCGCGCTCGGACCGGCTGGCCAAGTACAATCAGTTGTTGCGGATCGAGGAAGAGCTTGACCGCACCGCGCTTTATGCCGGAGCCAGCATCCTGCGCAGCTGATGATCACTTACCCCCCCCCCACCCACCGAATGTCCCTAATCTTGCCGGTCTGCCCGATGACCGGTGGCAAGGCATGTTTTGCCCAAGGAAAATCCACCTGATTGAAGGAGCCCGGCGATTCGCTTTTTGCTTGACCGGACGAATCGGCTTTGATTCAATGGCGTTATTCGGGATTGCAGGGCACAAGAGTTCAAAGCGCTTATGTACAGGATGATCAGAAAACCACTCGCCTATGCCAGCAGTTTTGTCCTGCTTGGAACCCTGGTGGTGTTTTTTGGCTTTCACACGATCGCTGGTGAGCGGGGGATTCTGGCACAGCCCGAACTTGATCGCAAAATTCAACTCGCTGAGGAGCGGTTGATGCTGCTGGACAAGCACCAGACCTATCTCACTCACCGGATTTCATTGATGCAGAGCGAGACCCTCGATGCCGATATTCTTGAGGAAATGGCAAGGGCTGAGCTTGGTCTCTATTCTCCCGATGATGTGATTATTTCAATTGATCTTTAAGATTTGAAATATTAGGAATAATGTCCGCATTCATTCAATAAACTGAAATCTGGTTTAATTATAAAAAATATAATAAAAACAATAAAATAAAATTATTGCAAAAATGTCAAATTCGTTAAATTCTTGCCTCACGGAACAGGTGTTGCCCGGCATTGCGGTCAGGTTTTATTACTGTTGGTTCTAGGGAGCAGATAAATGGTGCAGAAAGCCACAACACCGCGCAAAAAGAAGCCTGGTCGCCCACCGAAGGCCATCGCCACCGGCCGAAACGATATACCGACCACCGAAGATTTGACCGCGATGTATCATGACATGCTGTTGATCCGCCGGTTTGAGGAAAAGGCTGGACAGCTTTACGGCATGGGGCAGATTGGAGGGTTCTGCCACCTCTATATTGGCCAGGAAGCTGTCGTTGTCGGCCTGCAATCGGCGTCAAAGACCGGTGATACGGTTGTCACCTCCTACCGTGACCACGGTCACATGCTCGCTTGCGGTATGGATGCCGATGGTGTGATGGCTGAGTTGACGGGCCGCGAGGGTGGCTATTCGCGCGGCAAGGGTGGCTCGATGCACATGTTCAGCCGGGAAAAGAAATTCTTTGGGGGTCATGGCATTGTCGGTGCCCAGGTGCCGATCGGTTGCGGTCTGGCTTTTTCCCACAAATACAAAGACGAGGCCAATGTCTGCATGACCTATCTCGGGGATGGGGCGGTCAATCAGGGACAGGTCTATGAAAGTTTCAACATGGCCGCCCTGTGGGATCTGCCCTGTCTGTTCGTCATCGAGAACAACCAATATGGCATGGGAACAGCGGTGACCAGAGCGGCCGCGGGGCCTGCCCTTGCGGAACGTGGCTCGGCGTATGGCATTCCGGGCAAACAGGTCGATGGCATGGATGTGCTTGCCGTTCGCGAGGCCGGGCTTGAGGCGCTGGCGCATTGCCGTGAGGGAAAAGGCCCTTTTATCCTTGAGATGAAGACCTATCGCTATCGCGGTCATTCAATGTCTGATCCAGCGAAGTACCGCACCCGGGAGGAGGTTAACGCCATGCGCAAGCAGCATGATCCGATCGACCAGCTGCGTGAGCTTCTGATCATGCAGAACGTCAAGGAGGAGGCACTCAAGGCAATTGATAGCGAGGTCAAGGCCGTGGTCACTAAGGCCACCGAATTTGCCCAGACCAGTTCGGAGCCCGATCCGTCTGAATTGTTTACCGATATCCTGTTGCCAGTGTCTTGCGGTACAGCCGCATCAACGGAGGCGTAATCATGGCCGTCGAAATCAGGATGCCGGCGCTTTCCCCGACAATGGAAGAGGGAACTTTGGCCAAATGGTTGGTCGCTGAGGGTGATGAAGTGCGCTCTGGCGATGTGATTGCTGAGATCGAAACCGACAAGGCGACGATGGAGGTCGAGGCCGCTGACGATGGCCGTGTGGGAACGCTGCTCGTTGCCGCCGGTGCCCAGAACGTTAAGGTCAATGCGCTTATCGCCATTCTGCTGGCTGAAGGTGAGGCGGCAGGCACCACACCCACAGCCGCAGCATCCACACTCGAAGCATCCAATACCCCCGAAATGCTTACACCGGCGCCAGCCGTTGAGGCGATTGCAGCTGAGGCTGACTGGACCGGGGCAACGGCCAATGTCACCGTGCGCGAGGCTTTGCGTGACGCGATGGCTGAGGAAATGCGCCGCGATGACAATGTGTTCGTGATGGGTGAGGAAGTTGCAGAATATCAAGGTGCCTACAAGGTCACCCAGGGTCTGCTTGCCGAATTTGGGCCAAAGCGCGTGATTGATACGCCGATCACCGAACAGGGTTTTGCCGGTCTCGGCGTTGGCGCTGCCTTTGGTGAGCTGCGCCCGGTTATCGAGTTCATGACCTTCAATTTCGCCATGCAGGCGATTGACCAGATTATCAATTCCGCTGCCAAGACGCTCTATATGTCGGGTGGTCAGATGGGCTGTCCGATCGTCTTTCGCGGGCCGAATGGAGCCGCCAGCCGTGTCGCCGCCCAGCATTCGCAATGCTATGCCAGCTGGTATGCGCATTGTCCCGGGCTGAAGGTTGTCGCGCCATGGTCGGCTGCCGATGCCAAGGGATTGTTGAAAGCCGCCATCCGTGATCCCAATCCTGTGATCTTCCTCGAAAATGAGGTGATGTATGGCCAGAGCTTTGATATCCCCGAGGATGATGACTGGGTCGTGCCGATCGGCAAGGCCAAAATCGACCGTGTGGGAAGTGACGTCACGATTGTCGCCTTTTCGATTATGGTTGGCCGTGCGCTTGCCGCCGCCGAGACACTGGCCGAGCAGGGAGTTTCCGCCGAGGTGATTGATCTTCGGACAATCCGGCCGCTGGACAGCGACACCATCATCGCCTCCGTTCGCAAGACCTCTCGGCTTGTCACCTGCGAGGAGGGTTTTCCTTTCGCCGGTCTTGGCTCAGAGATTGCCATGCAGGTTATGGAACATGCCTTTGACTGGCTTGATGCGCCGATAGCCCGTGTGACCGGCGAGGATGTGCCGATGCCCTATGCGGCCAATCTGGAAAAGCTGGCATTGCCGCAGATTGAAGATATCGTCGCCACGGTACTGGCGACCTGCGATGGGTTCAGGGGAGCGTAAGATGGCAGTTGAGATCAAAATGCCTGCTCTCTCTCCGACCATGGAGACGGGAACAGTGGCCACTTGGAATGTCGCTGTCGGCGATGAAGTGCGCTCTGGCGATGTGATTGCCGAGATCGAGACCGACAAGGCGACAATGGAGGTTGAGGCTGTGGAAGAGGGCGTCATTGCCAGCATCCTGATCGCCGCTGGCAGTGAAAATATCGCTGTCGGCACGGTGATCGCCCGTCTTGCCGAGGATGGCGAGGATCCGGCCAGCGTTGCTGCGGCCCCACAACATCCCTTCCCCTCAACCAACCAGCCTGACCCTGCACCTCACTCAGCCCCCGCATCAACTCCCGAACCAGTGCCCGCATCAGCCACCGAAACTCCAACCCCAGCTGCAACCACGTCCTCGGCCCAGCCGGCAGCAGCTGCGTCTGTGGGATCAAGTGGCGGCGCTGGCCGGATCTTCGCCAGCCCGCTTGCGAGGCGCATTGCGGCAGACCACAATCTTGATCTGGCGGCCCTTTCCGGCAGTGGTCCCCATGGGCGGATCCTGCGGGCCGATGTTGAGACTGCGGTTACTGCCTTAGCTACTGCCTCAGCTACTCCCCCCGGCATTGCACCGGGCGTGACCTCTGGTGGCATGGGCGTTCCTGCTGCAATCGGCGCGCCTCTGGCGGCTCCGGGTGCCAGCGAGCTGATACCCAATAGCCAGATGCGCAAAATCATTGCCGAGCGTCTGCAACAATCCAAACAGACAGCCCCGCATTTCTATCTGACGGTCGATTGTAAGATTGACCAGCTTCTGCAGTCGCGCGAACAGCTCAATGCACTTGTCGAGGATGGTGTGAAGATATCGGTCAATGATCTGGTGATCAGTGCGGCGGCGCAGGCATTGATCAAGGTGCCGGAGGCAAATGCCTCATGGGAGGGTGATCACACCCGCCTCTTTACGCATGCCGATATCTCGATGGCGGTGGCCATTGACGGCGGTCTGATCACGCCGGTGATCTGGGCGGCGGAGAAAAAGGGCCTTGCCGAGTTGTCGCAGATCAGCCGCGATCTGGCGGCGCGCGCGCGCTCAGGCAGCCTTGCACCTGAGGAATTTACTGGCGGCAGCTTCACCATCTCCAATCTTGGCATGTTTGGCGTGCGGGAATTTGCCGCCGTGATCAACCCACCTCAAGGGGCCATTCTGGCTGTCGGCGCCGGCGAGCAACGCCCGATTGTCCGTGATGGCGCACTTGCCGTTGCCACGGTGATGACTGTAACAATGTCCTGTGATCACCGGGCAGTGGATGGTGCGGTTGGAGCGCGGTGGTTGCAATCATTCAAATCCTTTATCGAGAATCCGGTGACGATGCTCCTCTAGGTGGGTTTTTTGGGATCATCCGTCACCGTATGCTCCAGTCAGGTTGGAAAATGACAGACAAAATGACAGCTAAACAAAGTTTTGATATTATAGTGATTGGCGGCGGGCCCGGCGGCTATGTGGCGGCGATCCGGGCGGCGCAGCTTGATTTGCGCGTTACCGTTGTGGAACGTGAACATCTGGGCGGTGTTTGCCTGAACTGGGGCTGTATTCCGACAAAGGCGCTTTTGCGGGCGGCGGAACTGCGCCATTCTCTGGACGAGATGCAGGATTTTGGCATAACCATTGGCGGCGAAATCTCAATTGACCTTGCCAAGGTTGTCAAACGCTCGCGCAAAGTGGCGGGCCGTCTTTCTGCTGGCGTTCAGTACCTGCTGAAAAAGAACAAAGTTACCCTGTTCGAGACCGAAGCAAAAATCGGCGCTGTGGCCAATGGCCTGCGCACCGTCACCCTGGCCACTGGCGAGAGCATCACCGCATCGCATGTGATTATCGCCACCGGGGCGCGGGCGCGCAGCCTTCCCGGCATTGTTGCCGATGGCAAATCCATTCTTACCTACCGCGAGGCGATGGTCCCCGAGACCATGCCAAAATCGCTGCTGATCGTTGGGTCAGGCGCGATCGGCGCTGAATTTGCCTCCTTCTATCATGACATGGGCGTTGAGGTGACGCTGATTGAGGCGATGGACACCATTCTGCCTGTCGAGGATGCGGAGATTTCCGCCATCGTCCAAAAGGCCTTTGCCAAGCGCGGAATCAAGATCATCACCGGGGCAAAATTGCGAAGCCTGACCAATGCCAGAAAAACAGGTGCCAACAAAACAACTGTTACCGCCACTTTTGAGGGATCAGGTAAGGATTTGATCGCTGAGCGCGCCATTCTGGCTGTCGGCATTATCGGCAATACCGAGAATCTGGGCCTTGAGGGCAGCGCCGTGGTTATTGACCGTGGGCATATTGTCACAGATCAATGGGCGGCGACGGCTGAGCCGGGTATCTATGCCATTGGTGATGTGACGGGGCCACCCTGGCTGGCGCACAAGGCCAGCCATGAGGGCATCATGTGTGTTGAAAAAATTGCTGGGCTGAAAAAGGCCCATCCGCTTGGTGCTGGTACGGTGCCGGGCTGCACCTATTGCCGGCCTCAAGTGGCCTCTGTCGGAATGACTGAGACCGCCGCAACCGAGGCTGGATATAAAATTAAGGTCGGGCGCTTTCCATTTGTCGGCAATGGTAAGGCGATTGCCATGGGCGATGATCAGGGCCTCGTCAAAACCATTTTCGATGAGACAACGGGTGAATTGCTTGGTGCGCACATGGTCGGCCCGGAAGTGACCGAGCTCATTCAGGGTTATGCTGTCGCCCGCACGCTTGAGGCAACGGAGACCGAATTGATGCAAACCATCTTCCCGCATCCGACCTTATCTGAGGCAATGCACGAATCAGTCCTTGACGCCTTTGACCGGGCCATCCATTTCTAGGGTGAAATGTTATCCCCCGCCTCATACCCTGGTTGATCTGCAATGCCCCAACTCAATACTGCAAAGGGTGCCAAGCGCCATCCGGAAAAACGCCGAAATCCCGACCGGCCACAGCCGCGTCGCCCGGAATGGCTGCGGGTGAAAGCACCGGTATCGGCCGCCTATGCCGAAACGCGATCGCTGATGCGTGATCTCAATCTTGTCACGGTATGCGAGGAGGCGGCCTGCCCCAATATCGGTGAATGCTGGGCACAGAAACATGCCACCATGATGATTCTTGGGTCGGTTTGCACGCGCGCCTGTGCGTTCTGCAATGTTGCCACTGGGCGGCCTGATGCGCTGGATATGGATGAGCCGGAAAGTGTGGCAAAAGCCGTTGCCTCGCTTGGTCTGCGCCATGTTGTCATCACTTCGGTTGACCGTGATGATCTTGCCGATGGTGGCGCCGCGCATTTTGCTCGCACCATCGAATTCATCCGCCTTTATTCCGCCGGCACTACAATTGAAATTCTCACCCCTGATTTTCTGCGTAAAGAGGGTGCGCTTGAGGTGGTCGTCGCAGTCCGTCCGGACGTGTTCAATCACAATATGGAAACCGTGCCGCGGCTCTACCCCCAGGTCAGGCCCGGTGCCCGTTATTTACACTCGCTGTCAATCCTGCAGCAGGTCAAAAAGCTCGACCCCTCCATCTTCACCAAATCAGGGATCATGGTTGGCCTTGGCGAGGAGGATGACGAGGTTGGAAAGCTGATGGATGATTTGCGCAGTGCCGATGTGGATTTCATGACTATCGGCCAATATCTGCAACCCACGCCCAAACATGCCCCGGTTGACCGCTTTGTCAAACCAGAACTGTTTGACCGCTACGCCGCGCAGGGCCGGGCCAAGGGCTTTTTGCTGATGTCATCGACACCGCTGACGCGCTCCTCCTACCACGCTGACGAGGATTTCGCCGCCTTGCAGCAGGCCCGCAATGCGGCATTGGCAGCCAGCTGAGATGACGGTCCACGCAGAAAAACGGGTTGTCCGGCACAGCCCGGAACAGCTTTACGCGCTGGTAGCCGATGTGCGCTCCTACCCGCAATTCCTGCCCTGGTGCCTTGCGGCACGGATTCGCCATCAGGATGAAATCTCGCTTGCCGCCGATCTGATCATCGGGTTTCGCATGTTCCGCGAGAAATTCACCTCCTATGTCGATCTTGACGCGGGCGCGCTCGAAATCAATGTCCGCTATGCCGAGGGGCCATTCAGATATCTGACCAACAAATGGCGGTTTCTGCCGCATGAGGAAGGCTGCGAGATCGATTTCTATGTCGATTTTGAGTTTAACTCACGGCTCCTGCAGTCGGTGATTGAGACCTTGTTTACCGAGGCCGTGCGCCGCATGGTTCAGGCTTTTGAAACACGTGCGGATGCGCTCTATGGCAAACGGCTCGCCGAAAAATAGCCGATCCACCCCTGATATGGCGGCAAAATGGCCCCAACGCCCATCCCTGGTGTTGCCCATCCCGGAGTTTGCAAGTCAGCTATTCAGCCAATTAGCTAGCCGATCGCCTATCAATCACCTAGCGGCTAGCCTGTCGGTCAGGCAGGCAACAGCCCGGCCAGAAGCTGCAAGGCGTGCCGTGTTGCCTGCGCCCTGACCGCCGCTCTGTCTCCGGCGAAAACAACCTTGTCCAGCAGCGCTGTCCCCTCGCGGCGCTGGCTGGCGAAATACACCAGCCCCACCGGCTTTTCCCGACTGCCGCCACCCGGACCGGCAATCCCGGTGATGGCCACCGCCAACATCGCCAGCTGCGTTTTCGCCAGCGCACCGGCAACCATCTCCGCCGCGCACTCTGCTGACACCGCGCCATGTGCTGCCAATGTGGCAGTGGTCACACCAAGCAGCTCCATCTTTGCTTCATTGCTATAGGTCACCAGCCCACGTTCCAGCGCCGCCGAAGACCCGGCAATATCGGTCAGCGCTGCTGCCACCATGCCACCGGTGCAGGATTCGGCGGTGACAATCGGGCTTTTGCGGGCGCTTGCCTGAGCCACGATCCGCGCTGCTAATTCTGAAATATCTGCTGAAATATCTACCGAAACTTCTGCCGGTATCTGCATCTTGTCCCTCCGTTGCCCTGTTCAGCCTGCAAGCGAGAACCACTGCGCCAGCCAAAGGCATAGCGCGGCAAACACGCCGGCAATCACATCATCCGCCATGACGCCAACGCCGCCCGGCCATTTCTCGACCATGCCAATCGGTCCGATCTTGGTGATGTCGAAAAGCCTGAACAGCACAAAGGCTGCCAGCGCCCAGCGCCAGTCGAGCGGGATCACCAGCAGCGCGATCCATTGTCCGGCAACCTCGTCGATCACCACCTCGGAGGCATCCTTTCTGCCTGTTTCGTTTTGATGATGGTTGGCGGCGATCGTGCCAAAGATGATCACCAGCAAAATCACGATCTCCAAGAGGCCGGATGACAGGCTGGCAAGGCCAAAGCCGGTCACAACGCCAAACAGCGAGCCCCAGCTGCCTGGGGCATGGCGCATCTTGCCAAGCGGGCCGACCGTCGCCAGCGCACACCACAGCGCCGGAGTCATGCGCCGCCCATGAACAGCACGCTGGCCGTGGCCTGCGCGGCAATGCCCTCACCCCGGCCGGTAAAGCCAAGTCCCTCGGATGTTGTTGCCTTCACGCCAATACGAGTGATTGGCAGGCCGCTGATCTCAGCAATGCGGGCGCGCATCGCGTCACGACGCGGCGTGATTTTTGGCGTCTCACAGATGATGGTCAGATCAAGATGCCTTAATTCGGCGTTGTGCTGGGCGCAGCGTTCAACGGCAAAGCGCAGGAATTGGGCGCTGTCGGCATTTTTCCATCTGGCATCCGAAGGCGGAAAATGAAAGCCGATATCGCCATCGCCAAGTGCCCCGAAAATCGCGTCACACAGCGCATGCAGTCCGACATCACCATCCGAATGCGCCAGGATGCCATGCGGGCTGGGCACGCTGATCCCAGCCAGCATAATCGGCCCAGGCGTATCGGCGAATTTATGCACGTCAAAGCCATTGCCCACGCGCAAATCCATCATCTCCGCCATCGTTCCGCTTCCTCCCGCCGAATCTTCTTTTGCCAAATCTTTTTTTGCCGGGTCATTTTGGGCCAGCGCGACCAGCATGGCCAGATCATCCTGATGCGTCAATTTCATCAATCTGCGATCACCCTCAATGGCGGCGATCGGCAACCCGGCGGCCTCGGCGAGGCTGACATCATCGGTGACGGGCCGTGTGCCGTCATGTCCCTCATGCCGCTCATACCCCTCATGAAGTGCTAGAATGGTTGCCAGATCAAACATCTGAGGCGTCTGTGCCGCCCAAACGCCATTGCGGTCAATGGTGCCACTGATGCGCCCCGCCTGCACTAATTCTTGGATATGTAATGATTCTTGAACATGTGTTGATTTTCGGACATGCGCGGATTTGAGCGTATCAGCCACCGGCAGAACAGGCAGTGCCGCCGGCACATCATCGCTGATTGCTGCGGCCAGCCGGTCAATCACCGCATGGCTGACAAGCGGGCGTGCCGCATCGTGAATGCCGACCAGTTTCGCTCGATTGCTGGTCATGTCGACAAATCTGCCGCCACCATCGCTGCCACCCTTGTCGCCGATCCTGTCGCTATTTTCGCTGCCACCAAGCGCGGCCAACCCGGCCTTGACCGATTGCTGCCGTGTTGCCCCACCGGCGACAATCCGCAGACGCTCATCCTCCATCCGCCGGGGGCCAAGCGCGCGCCGGACGCTGGCCAGATCATCGGGTGGCCCAACGATGACAATCTCCACCACCGCCGCATGGCTGGCAAAATTATCAACACAGTGACAGAGCACTGGCTTGCCGCTCAAATCCAGAAACTGTTTCGGCGTTGCCCCCGCCATGCGGCTGCCTGAACCGGCGGCAACAATCACCGCGGCGATGGCTGGCGGCATAGGCGTTCCTGAGTGTTTGTCCGATGCGGCGCTCATACGCTACTTATCCCCAAAGGCCGGGATAAAGTAAAGGCCGGGAGAAAATAGAAAATTGAGCAAACAAAGCCAATTCCTCGCCCCGGCCGTATCTTTGATTATGACCTTTGACCATTTAACTTTGATCATTAGGCATTGGTCCTTTGCCGCTAATCATGTGCCCTTGATCAATAGGCGTTGATCACGTCCTTTGAACATTTGGCTTTTTCGGCAAATTTTGCTACGGTTTGCTTAATATTTAGGCGTTTGATCGTCAGGCTGGCCATCGCAATGCTCACTTTATGGGCAATCCATTGTGGCGAATGTATCCGTAACCACACCGCAACTTCATAAACCCAAAAGGGACCAATACCCAATGACGCTGACGATCGGCACTGTTGAGATGGCACATGCGGCGGTTCTGGCGCCGATGTCGGGCGTCACGGATTTGCCGTTTCGCCGTGCCGTGCGCCGTGCCGGAGGCGGTCTTGTCGTCACCGAGATGATTGCCAGCGCGGCGATCCTGCGCGAGGTGCGCTCGGAAATGCGGAAATTGCGTACCGAGGCGGTGAGCGAGGCCCCCCTGTCAGTGCAGCTTGCCGGCTGGGAGCCACCTGTCATGGCCGATGCGGCCCGCATTGCTGCCGCGCTTGGGGCCAGTTTCATTGATATCAATATGGGCTGCCCGGCGAAGAAGGTCACCGGAAAACTGTCCGGCTCGGCACTGATGCGTGATGAGCGTCTTGCCGGCGCGATAATGGAGGCTGTGGTCGGCGCGGTAGATATTCCGGTCACGCTGAAAATGCGGCTCGGCTGGGATGATGACAGCCTGAATGCTGACCGGTTTGCCGTCATCGCTGAGGAGGCCGGCATCCAGATGCTAGCGGTCCATGGGCGCACCCGCTGCCAGATGTATACCGCGGCTGCCGATTGGCGCAGGATCGCCGATGTCGTGGCTGCGACCCGCCTGCCGGTTCTGGCCAATGGCGATATCCGCAATCTTGCCGATGTGCGCGCTGCCATGGCCGAAAGCGGGGCCAGCGGCGTGATGATCGGGCGCGGCGCACAGGGGCGGCCCTGGCTGTTGGCGCAAGCGGGTGATCTGCTGGCTGGCCATGTCGTCCGTCCCAATCCTGATATCGCCCAGCGGCATCTGCTGATGAAGCTGCATCTCGATGATATGCTCAGCCATTATGGCGACAATGCCATGCGTCTTGCGCGCAAACACATCGCCTGGTACGCCAACGGCCTTCCCGGCGCGGCGCAGCTGCGTGACATCGCCAATAACAGCACTGACGCCACCGCTGTCTTTGCCGCTGTTGACAGTTTCTTCACCGCCCTTGCTGCCTTCAAGTGGGAGTGTAAGTGCGAGGGCGAGAGCGACGCTGCATGATGGAGGGCCAGCTTGTCACATCCGGTGATACCGGCGCCGTCAGCATTCTGGCGCATTTGCCCAATCCGGTCTTTGTCATTGATGATCAGGATCATTTTACCTATCTTAACAATGCCGCAGAAATGTTCTTTCAATCCTCACAGGTGATGTTGATCGGCGCGCCGTTGGCAACATTGATCCCTGCGGATTCGCCACTGTTCTCGATGCTGTCACGGGCACGCTCGCAACAGGTGTCGGTGGCCGACCAGGGTGTTGAATTTGCCAGTCCACGCATCGGTATGAAGCTGGTCAATGTGCAGATCTCGCCCTACGGAGAGCGCGGCCCTGCCGACGGGCAGCTCTTGGTGACCATTCAGGAACGCGCCCTTGCTGAACGTCTGCGCGGACAATCGGTTTTTCATGGGGCGGCACGTTCGATCTCGGCAATGGCGGCGCTTCTGGCGCATGAGGTAAAAAACCCGCTTGCTGGCATCAAGGGGGCTGCCCAGCTGTTGCAGGCCGATCTTGGTGCGGATGATGCTGAGCTGACCCGCATGATTGTTGAAGAGACGGATCGGATCACCGCGCTTCTTGATCGTATGGAAGGGTTTGCCGGAGGTGCAAATGTCGTTCTGGCACCGGTTAACATCCACGAGATTCTTGATCATTGTCTGGTGATCGCCAGCGCGTCTTTTGGCGCGCATCTGTCGGTGTCGCGGTCCTATGACCCCTCACTGCCGGTGATGGAAGGGCATCGAGATTTGCTCATTCAGGCGTTCATAAATATAATAAAGAACGCCTCTGAAGTAACTGATAATAATGGTGAATTAACTGTAAAAACATCTTACTCCCGGGGGCGTCGCCTGTCCACCGGAGCGATGCGCACACAGCTCTATGTGCCAATTCAGGTGGAGATTATCGACAATGGGCCGGGCATTTGTCCCGATATCAGGGATCACATCTTCGATCCCTTCGTGACCGCAAAGCCCGGTGGCTCCGGGCTTGGACTGGCGATGGTCGCCAGCGTTGTTGCCGATCATGGCGGTATGGTCGAGGTTGATTCCGCCCGTGGTGGGACCGTGTTCCGGATCAATTTTCCCCTTGGCGAGTGCCCGGCGCATAATGTGACGCGCCTGCGCGGCGGTGAGTCGCGCTGATGAACGAGCAGCAACCACATATTCTCGTTGCTGAGGACGACAAATCGGTTCGCCTTGTCGTTCAACAGGCGTTGGCGCGTCAGGGCTATGCCGTGCAGTCAAGCGGCAATGCTGCCGGTTTGTGGAAACTAATTGAGTCTGGCAAGGGAGACGTGTTGATCACTGATGTGGCTTTGCCGGACGCAGATGCGCTTGATCTATTGCCCCGTATCATGGAGCGCTACCCAGACATGCCGGTGATCGTGATGAGTGCGCGTTCGACTTTGCTGACCGCGGTCAAGGCACAGGAAACCGGGGTTTTTGAGTATCTGCCAAAACCGTTTGAATTGCGCGCTCTGATCGAGGTGACGGCGCGCGCTTTGGCCAGTATCGGCACCCACGCAGGAACACCAGCGCCAAAGGGGCAGGGCGATGAAGCCGGCCCCCTTGTTGGGCGATCACGCCCGATGCAGGAAATCTTCAAGGCCATGGCTCGCGTCGTCCGTACCGATCTGACGGTTCTGGTCACCGGTGAGAGTGGCACTGGCAAAGAGCTGGTTGCCCGGGCCCTGCATGATCTGGGCTCGCGCCGGTCGGGCTCTTTTGTTGCCATCAATATGGCGGCCATCCCGCAGGATCTGATCGAGTCTGAGCTGTTTGGCCATGAAAAGGGCGCGTTTGTGGGGGCAGACAGCCGCCAGCCGGGCCGCTTTGAACAGGCCGAGGGGGGTAGCCTGTTCCTTGACGAGGTGGGCGATATGCCGCCTGAGGCACAGACGCGGCTGTTGCGTGTCCTGCAGGATGGTGAATATCTTCCTGTCGGGGCGCACCGGCCGGTTCGGGCCAATGTTCGCATTATCGCCGCGACCAATCATGATTTACAAAATCTGATGCAGCAGGGATTGTTCCGCGAGGATCTGTTCTATCGTCTGAATGTGGTGCCGCTGCGCCTGCCACCACTGCGGGAGCGCGCCGAGGATATCGGGCCGCTGGTCAATCATTTCCTGATGCAGGCCAATCAGGCTGGCCTGCCGATCAAGCGGTTTACGCCTGATGCGATGCGGGCGCTCAAGACCTGGTCATGGCCGGGAAATGTGCGCGAGCTGGAAAATCTGGTCCGCCGGCTGCTGGTTCTGCGCGGCGAGGATGCCATCTCCGGCGAGGCGGTGGAGGCTGAGTTCAAGGTTGCCAGCAGCGCCGCCACCCGCGAGATTGAAACTGAGAGTCTGGCGGCCTCGGTTGAACAACATATCCGGCGTTATTTCGAGGCGCTTGACGGTGGTTTGCCGGCGCCCGGCCTATACGGCCATGTCCTGCGGGAGGTCGAGTATCCACTGATTGTTGCAACGCTTGAAATCACCCGGGGCAATCAGGTGCGCGCGGCGGACATTCTGGGGATGAACCGCAACACCCTGCGCAAGAAAATCCGTGATCTCCGCATCAGGGCAGGGCGATGAGTATCGTGGGCGCAAAAATAGCGACGCGGAGCTGGTGGCGCGAGGATAATCTTGCCTATTTGACGATCCTGTTCACCCTTGGCACGGGGGCGATTACCGCCTACAGCCTGTCGCGCATCGACAGTTTTGATGACAACACCGAAATTCTGACAGGCCTGCTGCTGGTTGATCTTGTCGCCGTGATCGTTCTTGGTTCGCTTGTTCTCCGCCAGATTTGGCGACTCTGGTCGGAACGCCGCCAGCGTCTTGCCGGCCATCAGCTGCATTGGCGTCTTGCCATTCTGTTTGGCGGTGTGACCATGATGCCGGCCATCATCATCACGCTGTTTGCGCTGTTCGTTGTCGATTATTCATTGCGGGGCTGGTTTGCTGAGCGCATTTCAACAGCTGTCACCGGCTCGGTCCAGGTTGCCGATTCCTATTTCCAGGAACATGCAAGCTCGATCAGGAGCGATGTTCTGACGATGGCCAATGATGTCAACCGCGAGGCATTCCGCCTTGCCAACGACCCTGTGCAGATGGACACCTATCTCAACAATCAGGTGGTGTTGCGCAATTTGTCTGAGGCGATTATTTTTGATGGCTCGGGCGAGGTGCTGGCGAAATCGCGGTTTGCCTTTGCCGTGACTTTCACCAATCTGCGCAGTGACTGGGTTGACCGCGCCAGAGAGGGTGAGATTGTCCTGCTGCGCTCGGATGACACCAACAAGCTGCGCGCTGTGGTCAAGCTGACCAGCTATGTTGATGCCTATCTGTTTGTGGGGCGTTTCATTGATAAATCGGTGCTCGAAGCCGTTGATACGACACGGCTTGCCGCCTCCGATTATCAGCAGATTGGCATAAGACAGCTTGATCTACAGGTCAGCTTTGCCTTTCTGTTTGGCCTTGTCCTGTTGCTGTTGCTGATTGCCGCCTTGTGGATTGGCCTCAATCTGGCAAATGCGATTGTTGAGCCTCTTGGCTCGGTGATTTCTGTTGCAGAGCAGGTGCGCAGCGGTGATCTGTCACAACGTGTTCCCGAAAATCTGGAGCTTGAGGAGATTTCTCAGCTTGGTGCCTCCTTCAACCGCATGCTGGACCAGCTCACCCGCAGTCGCGAACAGCTTGTTCAGGCCAACACCCAATTGGACAGGCGGCGCGAATTTACCGAGGCGGTGCTTGGCGGCGTCTCCTCGGGCGTCATCGGTCTTGATCGCGATGGCAAGGTGACCCTGCCAAATGCCGCGGCGCTGGCGCTTCTTGGCCTCGTTGATGTCACGATGATCGGCATGCGTCTTGATGATGTTGTCCCCGAATTCAAATCGCTGCTCACTGTTGTTGGCCGCAAAATGCGCCGCCTGACGGAGGAGCAGATTGTTCTGTCACGGGGCGCCAACCGGCTCACTATCCGCGCGAAAATTGCTTCGGAAATCGTTGATGGCCGCATCATTGGCTATGTTGTGACCTTTGATGACGTTACCGATTTGCTCAACGCCCAGCGCAAGGCAGCCTGGTCAGACATCGCCCGGCGCATTGCCCATGAAATCAAGAATCCGCTGACCCCGATCCAGCTTGCCTCGGACCGGCTGCTACGCAAATTCAAGCCTAATGACAGCAGGGCGGCCGAACAATTCACCGAATATCTCTCGATCATCTCACGTCAGGTTGGTGATATAGGCCGCATGGTCGATGAGTTTTCGGCCTTTGCCCGCATGCCGCAACCGGTGATGCAGCCCGTCTCGATGCGTGAACTTGTCGCTGGTCAGGCGAATCTGTTCGAGACCGAGACTCTGGCGGTTTCGGTGACGGCTGAGCCAGATGATCAGCCATTCTCCGTTTTTGGTGATCCCGGCCTTTTGCGTCAGGCCCTGACCAACCTCATCCAGAATGCCGCCGACAGCATGGCCGATGCTGGCACACCGAACCCGAGAATTGATTTGTCACTGTCGATTAATAATGGTTTTGTCATCATATCGGTTGCTGACAATGGTGCCGGATTCCCCGACATGGATCTCAACCAGCTGCTTGAGCCCTATGTCACCAAACGCGAAAAGGGGACCGGGCTGGGGCTGGCGATTGTAAGCAAAATTGTCGAGGATCATGCTGGCGGTCTTGTCTTAGGGTCTGCGGGGTCTGCGGGGTTAGTCGAGCCTGAGGGGGGTGCTCTGGTGACCATACGAATTCCAATGTTCGACACGCAGCAGGAGGCAAAGGGCTGATGGTGGGCGACATTCTCATTGTCGATGACGAGCGAGACATCCGCTCGCTGATTGGCATGACATTGCAGGATGAAGGCTATTCGACGCATGAGGCAGCAAATGCGCGTGATGCGCGCGACATGCTAGCCTCGCAGCCGCCAAGCCTTGCCATTCTCGATATCTGGATGCGTGATTCCGACATGGATGGCCTGGAACTGCTGGAATGGGTCAAGGGCATTTATCCCGACCTTCCGGTGGTGATGATTTCCGGCCATGGCACCATCGAGACAGCGGTGCAGGCAATCCGTCAGGGTGCCTATGATTTCATTGAGAAACCCTTCAAGGAAGACCGGCTTCTGCTGATGGTTGAGCGGGCCTTACAGGCAAGCCGGCTGGCCCGTGAAAATGCCGAGCTGCGGGCCCGCGCGCCGGAGGAGAGTGAGCCTGAGATTATCGGCCAGTCGCACGCCATCAAGGCACTGCACACCGCGATTGCGCGCATTGCACCGACCGCCAGCCGGGTGTTGATCAACGGTCCAAATGGCAGTGGCAAAGAGCTGGCGGCACGTCTGATCCACCATAAATCTGAGCGCCGTGACGCCCGTTTCGTTGTCGCTAATTGTGCCCGTCTTGCCCCGGAGAAGGTCGATTCCGAATTGTTCGGCTCTGAGAGCCTGCAATCCAACCGGCGGATTGTCGGGCTGTTTGAACAGGCCCATAAAGGAACATTATATTTTGATGAAATTTGCGATCTGCCGTTGGAAACCCAGGGCAAGATTGTTCGAGCCATCACCGAACAGCGCTTTCGCCGGGTTGGTGGCAATGTTGAGGTCGAGGTCGATGTACGGGTGATTTCTGCCTCAAGCCGTGATCTTGCGGACAAGATCAGACAGGGGGCTCTACGTGAGGATCTCTACTACCGGCTTGGTGTGGTGCCATTGATAATGCCGCCGCTTTCCGACAGACGCGATGACATTCCGCGCCTTGCCAAATATTTTGCCAAAACTGTCTCGCGTCGCCTCGGCATGTCACCGCTCAGATTCTCCGATGAGGTTCTGGCCGCCATGCAGAGTTATGAATGGCCGGGCAATGTCCGGCAATTGCTGAACACGGTCGAGAATATGCTGATCATGATGCCGGCCGATGATGATAGTCCGGTTGGGCTGTCTGCCCTACCGGCTGAAATTCAGAAAATCTCGCAAGCGGGTATCAATTCTGATATGGAGGGGTTTTGGGCCTTGCCGCTGCGCGGCGCCCGCGAGGAGTTTGAACGCGCTTACATGGCCGCCCAGTTCAAACGGTTCGGTGGCAACGTCTCGCGGATGGCCGCTTTTGTGGGGATGGAGCGCTCGGCGTTGCATCGCAAGCTGAAATCGCTCGGCGTTGATGGCGAAGTGTGAGACCAGGGTGCGGCTATGGGTGAGATATCATGAAAATTGTCATATGTGGTGCCGGTCTTGTCGGCAGTGCGATTGCCAGTCATTTGTCGGAAGAGCATAACGACGTCACAGTCGTTGACGCCTCGCAGGAGAACATCCAGCGCCTCACCGATCAGGTTGATGTGCATGGCGTTGTCGGTGTTGCCTCGCATCCGGACAGGCTTGCCGAGGCCGGCGTTGGCGATGCTGAACTGCTCATTGCAGTGACCGAGTCGGATGAGATCAACATGGTCGCCTGTCAGGTCAGCCACACGATTTTTAACACTCCGGTAAAAATTGCCCGGATCCGTAGCCAGGCCTATCTCAATCCGCTCTATGGCGATCTTTACGCGCCGGATGACATGCCGATTGACCATATCATTTCGCCGGAACGCGAGGTGTCGGCGGCCGTCTCGAACCAGCTGCGTGTTCCTGGCGCCTTTGACGTCAAGGATATGTGCGATGGCAAGATGAACCTTGTCGGTGTGCTGTTAACCGATGACAGCCCCATTCGAGATGTCTCGCTGCGTCATCTGACCAATTTGTTCCCCGATCTGTTGATCACCGTGCTGGCGATTATTCGTGATGGCAAGGTGGTGATCCCGCGGTCAGGCAACGAATCCATGCAGACAGGTGATCGTGTCTATTTTGTCTGCGATGCCACACATCTGCACAGGGCCATGGCGAGCTTTGGTCATGAGGAGCCAGAGGCGCGCTCGGTGGTGATTGCTGGCGGCGGTAGCATTGGCCAGATGCTCGCCCGTGAGATTGGCAGCAATTTTGAGAACACCGTGTTGCAGATCATTGAGTTGCATGCCTCGCGCGCCCGCACCCTTGCCGAGGAACTACAAAACACTGGCATTATCAATGGCGATGCACTCGACAGCGCCATCCTGCGTGAGGCAGGTGTTCATAACACCGAAACCTTCGTGTCGGTGACCGAGGATGATGAGGTCAATATCCTCTCGGCATTGCTGGCCAAACGAACGGGGGCCAAACATGCGGTGGCGCTGATCAATATTCCCGGCTTCATTCCCCTGGTCGGAACGCTTGGTGTTGATGCCGTGATCAACCCGTCACAGATCACCGTATCCTCCATCCTCGAACATGTCCGGCGGGGACGGATCAGGGATGTGCATCCGGTGATCGAGGATTTGGGTGAGGTGTTGGAGGCAGAGGCACTGCCATCCTCGCTGCTTGTTGGCAAGCCGCTGCGCCTTGCAAAAATTCCAAAGGGCATTGCCGTTGGCGGTGTTCTGCGCGATGGCCAGGTGATTGCGGCGCGGGGTGATACGGTGATCGAGTCCGGCGATACGGTGGTGATTTTCGCCGCGCGCGGAAAAATCACCCAGGTTGAGAAGCTGCTGTCGGTGCGCCTCGATATATTCTAGTCACTCTCCGATTTATTCTGCCAAACCGCGCCGTGTCCCCATTGTGGAATGTTGCGCGACTGTGTAGTCTAACGGCAAATGGGGGGAGTAAATAATGGCCGGAGATAAGAGCCGAAATCTTCAAGAACTGTTTTTAAACAATGTACGCAAGTCGCATGCAGCCGTGACCGTCTTTTTGGTCAACGGTGTGAAATTGCAGGGTGTGATCACCTGGTTTGACAATTTCTCGATCCTGTTGCGTCGGGACCAGCATGTACAGCTCGTTTATAAGCACGCAATCTCAACAATCATGCCGGTATCGCCAATCCAGATGCAGGAACTTGATGGTGAGGATTCCGAAGAATAGCAAGAGACCAGCCAAAGACTGGCCAGAGGTTAACCAAAGGCCAGCCAAAGATCAGCTTGCGGCGAGCCAAAGACCAGCTTAAGACCAGATTCATGGATGATTTGATCGCCGGTTGGAAATGAAGGCCGGCTGGAAGTTAGGGGCTTTGGAAGTGACGGCTGGTTGGAAATGAGGGACTTTTATGCGTACCATTCCGCGTGACGCCGTGGGGCGTCTGTTGGCCGAAGTTGCCGATACTGCCATCCTCCCGCGCTATCAGAATCTGCGTGATGATGATATTTCTACAAAATCCTCAGAAACCGATTTTGTCACCATTGCCGACCGCGAGGCTGAGGTGTGGCTGACACCGCGCCTGCAATCCATCCTTGATTGCCCGGTGATTGGCGAGGAGGCCGTGGCGCTTAACCCGGGTTTGCGTGACCAGGCCGGAACCGGCCCGGTCTGGACGGTCGATCCGGTTGATGGCACCGCCAATTTCGTCAAAGGCAATGAGCGCTTCTGCGTCATGGTCGCCCTTGCAAGTGATGGCGTGCCCCAGCAAAGCTGGATCTGGCTGCCGCTGGAACGGGCGCTCTATCACGCTGTCGCTGGTGGCGGTGCTGAGAAGGTGCTTGATGGCACCACAAGCTCCCTTAGCGCTGCGGCCTCATCCCCGTCCTTTGACGCGCTTGTCGGCGGCGGCAATGTAAAGGGGCTTGAGGGGGAGCAGAAAGACCTCATCCAGCAGCGTTTGCGCACCCTGCCAGGCCGCCGCTTTACCGGCAGCGCCGGTGTGCAGGCAAGCATGCTGGCCAGCGGCCGTGATGATTATATGGCGCATGGTCGCTGTACGCCGTGGGACCACGCCCCTGTTGATTTGCTATGCCGTGAGGCCGGATGTCACGCCGCGATGGTGACGACGGGCGGGCCCTATCACACAGGCAATAACGAGCCTTTCATGGTTACCGCCAATCAGGACATATGGAACCACCTTGCCGACACGCTATGGGCCGGATTCGGCGCATAGGCACGTCTCACCAGCCTAATCGGCCTTACCACATGACTTATCAACCTTGTCAGCCCTGTCAGCCTTATCAGGTGACCGGCCAGATTTTGTAGTACGCTTGGCTTCCTGCCAGAGGGACTCCATTTCTTCCAGGGATGAATCCTCAACAGTTTTATTATATTTTTTGATATTTTGTTCGATATACCTAAATCTTTGCTCAAACTTCTGATTGCAGCCGAGCAAGGCTGTTTCCGGGTCAACGCCTGCCTTGCGGGCGATGTTCACCGCGACAAACAGAATGTCGCCAACTTCGTCGCTGATTTTCTGCCTGTCGGCGGTGCCGGCGCTGAGTTCGGCCTCCAACTCGGCAGTCTCCTCATGCAGCTTGTCGCGCAGCTGGGCAAATGTCGGCCAGTCAAAGCCAACGCGCGCCGCCCGTTTCTGCAGCTTCAGCGCCCGCAGCATTGGTGAAAGGCCGATGGCTATATTGTCTAGCACGCCGGTTTTGCCCTTGGCGGACCGTTCCTCAGCTTTGATCTCTTCCCAGATCTGTTTTTGCCCGTCTGCATTTGGTCTTGTCGCATTTGGTATGTCGGAGTCGTCAGTGAAAATATGCGGATGCCGGGTAATCATTTTTTCCGAGATGCTGGTGGCGATATCGGCAAGGTCGAAATGCCCTGCTTCCTCAGCGATTCGGGCCTGAAACACCACTTGCAGCAGTAGATCACCCAATTCATCGCGGATATCCTCCAGACTGCCGCGCTGGATGGCGTCGGCTGTCTCATAGGCCTCCTCGATTGTGTAGGGGGCAATCGTCTCAAAGGTCTGTTTTACATCCCACGGACATCCCGTTTCCGGGTCGCGCAGCTGGACCATGATGTCAATGATCCGGCGCAGGGCGGCATCGGTGCGGGTGATGCTGGCGGTCCTGTGCGCGGTGCTGCTTGTTTTGCTAAGGGGTGTGGTGGAATTGGGGCTGGGATTTTGCATGGCAACAGTGTAGAACAGAAAATCGAATAACGGAACAATGATGGCACACCGATTTTGTCGATTGCCTGCTTTTAAATTTATTTTTGGCGCATATATCCGTATAGGGCAAATAGTCGGATAGACATGTGGTCATAGGCGTCTCCGTGACACGGCAACAGCTTTAAAAGGCAGTTTCATGAACGCAAAGGGTAACCCCAGCACAACGCGCAAGCCCGGATTTTTTGGCCGTCTGCGCTCTTGGTTCTTCACCGGCATTCTGGTGACGGCACCGGTGCTGCTCACAGTTTACATCACCTGGGCCGCGATCCAGCTTATTGACGGACAGGTCGTCAGCCTGTTGCCGGTGCTAAAGGATTGGAGCGGGTTGCAGATCCCGGGTGTCGGGCTTGTCGTCGGCGTTGTCCTGATCACCCTGATCGGTGCTGTGGCCGCCGGTTTTCTGGGGCGCTGGATTATCAGGCTTGGTGAATCAATGCTCAACCGGATGCCGGTGGTGCGCACCATCTATGGTGCCAGCAAGCAGATTCTGGAAACGATCATTTCTAGCCAGTCAGACGCATTCCGCGAGGTCGTCCTTGTTGAATATCCCCGCAAGGAATTGTGGGTCATCGGTTTCGTCACCGGCGGAACGAAAGGCGAAGTGCGCCGTCTGGTCGATAAGGACATGGTCAATGTCTTTGTCCCGACAACGCCCAACCCCACCTCGGGTTTCCTGCTGTTCTGCCCCCGGTCCGAGGTCATCTTCATGGAGATGAGTGTTGAGGAAGCGGTCAAGCTGGTTGTTTCTGGTGGGATCGTAACCCCGCCCGATGGTGGCAAGGCCGCGTCTGCCCGCAAAGCCGCCAAAAAATCTGCCAAAAAATCTGCCAAAAAATCTGCCAAAAAATCTGCCAAAAAAGCCAGTGCCAAAAAAGCAGTCACAAAGAAAGTGGCTGCCAAAAAAGAAACGACAAGCTGACGCCAGCCTGATACCAGCCAACAGCCTGATACCATCCCCTAACCTGACGCCAGAAAGCGTACCGCCTCATCGCGTTCAAACAGGCTGAGCAGCATGTCCCGGTGCGCTGCCTTCGTCTGGCCGGCGGCAAGCATATGCTGCGCCTCATGTCTAGCGAGTGACAACAGATCGCGATGCGCCGACAGATCGGCCAGCACAAATTCGGGAACGCCTGATTGCCGCTGGCCCAGGAACTCGCCCGGGCCGCGCAGTTCCAGATCCT
Organism: uncultured SAR116 cluster alpha proteobacterium; assembly: GCA_902547925.1. GTDB lineage: Bacteria > Pseudomonadota > Alphaproteobacteria > Puniceispirillales > Puniceispirillaceae > MED-G116. The sequence goes on from CACCQD010000005.1 coordinate 28,270, forward strand.
CCTCGGCGATGACAAAGCCGTCATTTGTCTCGCGCATCACCGCAAGGCGGCGGCTTGCCGTTTCTGACATCGGCCCATGATAGACCAGCAGACAGGAGGATTGCGTATCACTGCGGCCAACACGGCCGCGCAGCTGGTGCAGTTGCGCCAGCCCAAAACGTTCCGCATGTTCTATCACGATGATGCTGGCCTCAGGTATATCGACGCCAACCTCGACAACCGTTGTCGCAACGAGCAATTGGGCGCTGCCATCGCGAAAGGCGGTCATTGCGGCGTCACGGTCATCGGCTTTCATCTTGCCATGCGCTAATGCAACCTGCTGGTCGGGCAGGGCGCGCACAAGGCTGGCATGCCGGTTCTCGGCGGCGGTAACGTCGATCTTATCCGATTCCTCGACCAGCGGACAGATCCAATAGGCGCGCTTGCCTGCGGCCAGCGCCCGCCCAAGCCCGGCAATCACCTCGCCAAGCCTGTCATCCGGCATCACCCTTGTGTCGATCGGCAGGCGGCCAGCCGGCTTTTCATCGAGGCGGGAATGATCAAGATCGCCATAGGCTGTCATTGCCAGCGAGCGCGGGATCGGCGTTGCCGTCATCACGATCACATCAACGCCCGTGCCTTTCTGGCCGAGGATGATCCGCTGGCGCACGCCAAACCGGTGCTGCTCGTCAACCACGGCGAGGCCAAGATCGGCAAAGCGCACATCCTCGGACAACAGCGCATGCGTTCCCACAACCAGCGAAATCTCGCCACTGGCCAGCCCGGCGGTGATCTCGCTGCGCTTACCGCCAGCCCCACCAACACCAACACTTCCTGCTCGCCCACGCCCCTTGCCAAGCAGCAGCGCCGCCTCCCAGCCAAGCGGTGCCAACAGGCCGTTGATCGTCTTGTGGTGTTGGCGCGCCAATACCTCGGTCGGGGCCAGCAACGCCGCCTGCGCGCCGCTCTCCACCGCCTGCAACATCGCCATCAGCGCCACCAGCGTCTTGCCCGACCCGACATCGCCCTGCAGCATCCGCAACATCCGTGTCGTGCTGCACTGATCCTCGCAAATTTCGGCAATGGCCCGATCCTGCGCCCCTGTCAAGTTGAAGGGTAGAGCCGCGCGCAACGCGTCTGTCAGCGCGCCCGTGCCGGCAAAGCGGCGTCCGGGTGTGCTGTCGCTGGCACGTTGGCGGACCATCAAGAGCGCCAGCTGGTTTGCCAGCAATTCATCAAAGGCAAGCCGCGCCCGGGCCGGGTGTGTCGGCGCCAGATTGGCATCGCTCTGCGGGTTGTGGGCGGTTACAAGCGCGGCATCAAAGCTCGGCCAGTCTCTGTCTCTGATGATTGTCTCCGGAATCCATTCCACCAGAACCGGCACCTGGTCCAGCGCCCCGGTGATCGCACGGCGTAGCACCTTTGGCGTCAACCCGGCGGTCAGCGGATAGACTGGCTCAAAGACCGGCATTGTCGCCGCCTCGCTTGGCTTGATCACATGGTCGGGGTGCGCCATTTGGATTCGGCTCTGGAAATGCTCGGCGCGGCCAGAGACAAGGCGGCGCTCACCAACCGGCAGCAACCGCGTGATATAATCATCCCGCGCATGAAAGAACACCAGCTCAAGCTGTCCCGTCTCGTTCTCACACAGCACGCGCCAAGGGCGGCGCACGCCGCGCGGCGGTTGATCATGCTTGATCACCAGCACATCAAAGGTCGCTACCGCGCCATCTTCAACCTCGTTCAACGCCGGCCGGGCGCTGCGGTTGATCAGGCCGATGGGCAGGTGCCGCAGGACATCAATCACATGCGTGCCAATCCGCTTTTCCAGAACGCCGGCCAGCTTTGCGCCAACGCCCGGCAGCGCTGTCGTCGCGGCAAATAGCGGAAAAATCTCCCGGGGGCGTTTTGGGCGCATTGCCTGCATGGGCTGCTTTGCCTGCTCTCGTGCCTTGGTTTCGCGTCTTTGTTATCTGGGCGCGGTCCAGCTATTGCTTTGCCGGATTGCGGTCTTTGGCATGTCATTCAACGCCGCCAGAAACGACTGGAGCTGACAACAGCCGCGCCCAAAATAACAGAAAAGCTGACAATGATGCAAAGCAACAATCATCGCCATGGCGGCTGGATTTGCCAGAGGGGTTTTGTTCTGCTTGCTTTAGCCGGGCAAATCCCCATATTGCGAACAGACGAGACGCGGCGGTGCCTCTTTTGCAGGGCTGTGCGTCCGTTTGGGGGCAAAACAAAACAAGATCAACAAGTTAAGATCAACAGAACAGGATCAAGAGGGCGGTCGTGGACGAACAGAGAAGCAACCGGTTGCGCCGCCTTGTCTATCAGGCAAGCTATACCGGCATGAAGGAAACCGACCTTTTGCTTGGGCATTTCGCCAAGGCCCATCTGCACGGTCTCAGCGACCGGCAGCTTGATGATTTTGAGGCGTTGCTGGTTGCTGGTGATGACCGCATCCATGCCTGGGTGATGGAAAGTGAGCCATTGCCAGATGCCTATGACACAGATGTTTTTCACTTAATTAAAAACTTTAAATAAACGTCAATAGATAATGAAATTTATTAATAAAATTGAATTTTCAAGCCAGATCTGGGGCTGTCCAGACGGTGCCAATATGCTCGCGCTTGCCGATCGTGTTGGCGCTGGTGGGCCGCTTGTCTATGTCGCCCGTGATGATGTGCGGATGATGGCGATGCGCGATGCGTTGGCGCTTCTGCTGCCGCAGGCTGAGGTGCTGATTTTTCCGGCGTGGGATTGTCTGCCCTTTGATCGTCTCTCGCCGCAGGGCAGCCTTGTCGGCCAGCGCATTGAAACATTGGCGCGTCTGCGTGGGCTGATCCCTGCCCCCGACAACGACCCAGACCACACCAAAAACAAAGACACCGCCAACCCCCCAGCCGTGCTGCTGACCACGGTCAATGCCTTCATCCAGCGTGTGCCGCCGCAGACCTATTTCGCTGACCAGGCGCTCACCTTGACTCCTGGCGATGAAATCGGTCCGGCCGGTCTTGCCTCCTTTCTTGGCAACCTCAATTATCTGCGCACCGATACGGTCCGCGAGACCGGTGAATTTGCCGTTCGCGGCGGGATTGTCGATATTTTTCCACCGGGCAGCCCATCGCCAGTCAGGCTGGATTTTTTCGGCGATGAGCTTGAAACGATCCGCAATTTTGATGCCGCCACCCAGCGCGGCGGTGAGACATGCCCGCATCTGACGCTGCGCCCGGTTGCCGAGTTCCAGCTCGATGCCGAAACCATCGAACGCTTTCGCAGTGGTTATCTCGTTGCGTTTGGCGCTGCGGCCAGCCGTGACAGCCTTTATGAATCGGTGTCTGCCGGGCGCATGCATCCGGGTGTGGAACATTGGCTGCCATTGTTTCACGCCAATTTGCACACTCTGTCGGATTATTGTCCGGGCTGGCACATCTATCTCGATCACGAGGCTGATGGTGCCATTGCCGCCCGGTTTGATCAGATTATGGATTTCCATCAGGCCCGCTATGAGAGCGACACCGGCGATGGCAGCGCGCCCTACCGCCCGCTTCCCGCCGACCAGCTCTTCCTTCGCCGTGAGGAGGCCGAATCTCAGCTGGCGTCGGCCTGCCGTCTTTTTCAATTTGCAGCGTCCAGCCCTGATGGAGCCAAAACCGGCGATGCCGGCGGGCGGGCGGGTCTGGTCTTTTCCCGGTCACGCGCTGCTGGCACCAGCACCGTTGCCGAGGTCGCACAGGCCATCCAGAGCGAGCGCGGCGCGGCCAACAGGCCGATTTTGCTGACCGTATCGGGCGAGGGCGCGGCGGCGCGTCTTGATGATCTGCTGACCCCGCATCTGGGGCCCGGGGGGCTTGCGACCATTGACCGGCTAGACGCCATTGCCGGTCCCGGTGTGTATCTGATGCAATGGGGGCTGGAAACCGGCTTTCAGACTGACAATCTGCTGGTGATCAGCGAGACCGATATTTTTGGCCAGCGTCTGTCCCGCCCCCAGGCCAAGCGCGCCCGGGGTGATGATTTCCTGCGTGAGGTCAGCTCGCTCGAAACCGGCGACCTTGTCGTTCATGCCGAACATGGCATTGGCCGTTATGAGGGTTTGGTAATCATCAATTCCTCGGGTGGGGCGCATGATTGCCTGCAACTGATCTATGCCGGGGGCGACAAGCTCTATCTGCCGGTCGAGAACATCGAGATGCTGTCCCGCTATGGGAATACCGGCGGTGACTCCCAGCTTGATCGTCTTGGCGGTGCCGCCTGGCAGGCGCGTGTCGCCCGGATCAAGGGCCGTGTGCGGATCATGGCTGAACAATTGATCAAGATCGCCGCCCAACGCCAGACAGCCAATGCCGAACCACTGTCAATTCAGGACGGACCCTATGCCGAATTCTGTGACCGGTTCGGCTTTGTCGAGACTGAGGACCAGATCAATGCCATCGCCGATGTTGTTGGCGATCTGGCGTCAGGCAAGGCAACGGACCGGCTGATCTGCGGCGATGTTGGTTTTGGCAAGACCGAGGTCGCGCTGCGCGCCGCTTTCATTGCTGCCATGTCGGGCTATCAGGTCGCGCTGGTTGCGCCGACAACGCTTCTGGCACGCCAGCATGGTCGCGTCTTTGCTGACCGTTTTGCCGGCTTTCCGATAAAGATCGGAGTGCTGTCGCGGATGACGCCAACCGCCACCGCCAAACAAACCAGAGCCGACATGGAAACCGGCGATGTTCAGATCGTCATCGGCACCCATGCGCTGCTGGCAAAATCCATCAAATTTAACAATCTCGGGCTGTTAATTGTCGATGAGGAACAGCATTTTGGCGTCGGCCAGAAAGAACGTTTGAAGGAATTGCGCGGCGATATCCATGTTGTCACCCTCTCGGCAACGCCAATCCCCCGCACCCTGCAAATGGCTTTATCCGGGGTGCGTGAAATGTCACTCATTGCCACACCGCCTGTTGACCGGCTGGCTGTGCGCACCTTTGTTGGCCCCTGGGACGGCGTTGTCCTTCGTGAGGCAATCCAGCGCGAGATGTTCCGTGGCGGCCAGATTTTCTGCGTCTGTCCGCGAATTGACGATCTTCAGCGTGTCTATGACCGGGTGACAAAACTGGCGCCCGAAGCCCGCATTCTCTCGGCGCATGGCCGGATGGCGGCAAGCGAGCTTGATGATGTGATGACACGCTTTGCCGATGGTGAGGCGGATATCCTGCTCTCCACCAATATCGTTGAATCCGGTATCGACATTCCGTCCGCCAACACCATGATCATCCAACGCGCCGATATGTTTGGCCTCTCCCAGCTCTATCAGCTGCGTGGCCGTGTTGGCCGGGGACGTCAACGCGCCTATGCCTATCTGACCTCGGATCCGAACCGTCTGCTCACGCCGCAGGCGCGCCGCCGGCTGGAGGTGATGCAGACTCTGGATACATTGGGGGCCGGCTTCACTCTGGCGTCCTACGATATGGACATTCGCGGGGCGGGCAATTTGTTGGGGGATGAACAATCCGGCCATGTCCGCGAGGTCGGCGTCGAGCTTTATCAAGAGATGCTGCGCCAGGCGGTTGATGCTGCCCAGGCGGGCGAGGGTGATGGCGGCGGCGAGGCGGCGCTTGAATGGACACCGCAGATCAATCTCGGTCTGGAGGTGCGCATTCCGGAGTCCTATGTCACCGATCTGTCGGTCCGCCTATCGCTCTACCGCCGGATTGCCAATCTCGCCAGCGAGGAAGACACCGACATGCTGCTGGCCGAGCTGGTTGACCGGTTCGGCAAATTGCCGGGATCGGTCCGCAATCTATTTGCCATTATCGCGCTCAAACAGCTCTGCAAGCTGGCGAATGTCGAAAAGATTGATGCCGGGCCAAAGGGGCTTGCCATCGGTTTCCGTGACAATCAATTCGCCAAACCGGATCAGCTGATCGGCTGGATTGCCGGTCAGGCTGGCCGGGTGCAACTGCGTACTGATCACAAGCTGATCGTCAAACAGACACTGCCAGCCCCTGATTTACGGCCGCCAATCTGCAATGAGTTACTTGGCGAGATGGTCGCGCTACTGGCCTGATCAGGCAGTGGCCGCATCAATCGCCGGGATCAGATGTTCGGGTATATGGGCCCCGGCAATGGCATAGGCTTCACCGAAGATGAAATAGGGAACACCATCGAGATTGAGCTGATGCGCCCCTGCAATGTCGGTGTCCAGCTGGCGTTGCACCGTCTCGTTCTCCAGCGCCTCAATCAATTCCGGCCGTCCGATTTCTGCTGCAATCCCAGCCAGCACATCGCGCTCGCCAATATCCCTGCCAGCCAGAAAATAAGCGCGGTATAGCGCCTCTGACAACCGGTCGGTATCACCACCGGCGACCAGCAGCATCTTCTGCGCCTTGCGGCTGTCCGGGGTGCGGGTAATCGCATCAAAATTGAACCTGATCCCGCTATCCAGCCCGGCGGCGGCAATGCGGCCATAGACGGCGGCGGCGGAATGGCCGAATTTTGCCGCCAGATACGAGGCGCGGTGCATGCCATCTTCTGGCATTGTCGGGTTCAACAAAAATGTCCGCCAGACGATGCGCGGGGTGATATGCGGTCGCCTCGCCAACGCCGCATCAAGCCGTTTTTTGCCGATATAGCACCAGGGGCAGATGACATCGGCAAAAATCTCGATCCGCAGGCTCTGCGGACTGGCTGAACTCTGGCTGCTCATTTGCTCCCCTGAACCTTCCCGATTGCTATTGGCCGCAAATCTGGCGGGCGGATGACTTGATAATGACGCACTTAAGACATTATGTATGTGGTCTTGCCACTTCACAAGCCTCACACCCAATCTTGTAGTCTGGTAAACTTGCAGTCTGGCAATCTTGTGATCTTGTAATCTGGTAAACTTGTAATCTGGCGATCTGGCCGCCTCCTTTTGGAAAAGAGCGTGATGGAAAAATCTGAACATGCATCCCTCAACCGCCAGCGTGACCGGCTTCTTGCCCAGAAAACGATTCTGATCAGCGCGCGCGGCTCGTCTGATCAGCCGGAAATGGGGGTCACGCCTTTTGTCCGCAATAATAACAGATTGTTCATCTATCCAAGCCACCTGTCGGCGCATGTTCGTGCGATGCTGGCGCGCGGCGAGGGCCAGTTTCTGCTAATTGAGGATGAACAGACAGCGCAGAACATCTGGGCGCGGGTGCGTCTCAAATTTGACGCGGACATCACCGAGATTGACCGTGGGGACACATCATTCGGCCCGCTTTGCGATAAATTTGCAACGGCGCATGGGCCAACCATGGGGCTTATCCGGGATTTCACCGATTTTCACATGCTGCGCCTACGCCCCCGCAATGGCGTGCTTGTCACCGGTTTTGCCCGCGCCTACCGTGTTGAGGGCGCGGATTTCACCATCACCGAACATCTGAAAAACAGCTGATGGCCGGTGAGATGGTTGCACATGTGATATGAACCAGACATCACACATCCCAATACTCTGGAGTTTTCGCCGCTGCCCCTATGCGATGCGGGCCCGGCTTGCGATTGTGGCTGCCGGTATTGCGGTCGAACTGCGAGAGATTCGGCTGCGTGACAAGCCGGCGGCTTTTCTGGCAGCCTCGGCTAAGGCCACGGTTCCGGTTCTGCAATGTGTCAGTGGCCGGGTGATTGACCAGAGCCGCGACATTATGTTCTGGGCACTCGATCAGCATGATCCGGATGGTTGGCTTGCGCCCGTTCATGCCGACAGAGATCATGTCGAGGCGTTTTTTGAGCGGCTTGATGGGCCGTTCAAGACGCATCTTGACCGCTATAAATATGCCAGCCGCTTCGATCCGGAAGAAGCGCTCGCAAATCGCCGCAGGGGCGCGTCCACCCTTACTGGTTTTGAACAGCTGCTAACCAACCAGCCGGCGTTGTCGGGAGCGCATCCTGGCCTTCTCGATTTTGCCAGCCTGCCCTTTGTTCGCCAGTTCCGCATTGCCGATCCCGACTGGTTTGACGCGCAGCCCTGGCCACATCTCCACCGCTGGCTTGCAGATTTTCTGGACTCCCCTCGCTTTGCCACGATTATGCGGAAATACAGCCCCTGGCAGGAGGGTTCGCCAGGCGTCAGCTTTCCGTCCGACTCCTGAGCCCGACCTCGACACGCGCTGTTGCAATGATGTAGCTGGCAAACGTTACCAGAAGGATGGCCGCACCCACTAGCATCATCGGGCTTGGTCGCTCGCTGGTGCCAAGACAGACCCAGAATGGCCCCAGCACCATTTCGAGCAGAATCAACAGGCTGAAATTGGTTGCCGCGGTATAGCGCGGAGCCAGCGACAGCAGGCACATGACCAGCAACGCCCATAGCGACCCGGTTATCATCTCCTGCAGATCAGTTCCCAAAAACCCTATGAATGCTGTGCCCAGCGTCCCCAGCGAGACCGCCAGCAGAACTGGCGTGTTCGGGTATCGGCGCGCTAAAACAAAAACCACCGCGATGCACAATGCCGTCATGACGCCCGGAAATCCGCCAAGAAAGACGCTGCCTTCGGGGGCCGCCACCGCGCCCTCACCGTTGAAGACAACGATCAGCACCCGGCCATCGTCATCACAATTGCTTGCCGTGTGCGTCGCGTTGTCGCCTCGCGCAGGATCACAAAGCTTAACAGCGCCGCCAGCACAGGCACTTTCGTCAGGGCTGTCAGCATGACGACGATCGAGGTTTCCACGGCGGCAAAATTGAAGTACAGCGTGTTCCCGCCATTGGCTACCATAATCACCAGAAACGGCATCGTCGCCATCTGCCTGAAATCATCGCCCATCTGCCGTCCGACCATGACAATCCCCACTTTCCAAGTTTCAAGGTCCGTGGACCATGGTTCAAGTGACTGTTTCCAAATGATTAACGTTCTGGAACACGAGCTTGTGTTTCCATGGCGTGGGTGAGTTCTTCGGTATCTTTTTACAATCGTAACGGCACCTATTACCTCTCTCGTGCTGTGCCCTCTGATCTTCGTCATCGCTTCCTCAAGCGGAAGATCGAGGTCTCTCTTCGTACAAAAACAAAGTTCAAAGCCGACAGATCTGCTGCTACCCTGTCCGAGAGGCTAGAGCGTTACTGGGATAGCTTGCGCGTGGAAATGATCTAGTCGAAGGGGCTTGGCCTGGCGGTCTTGCCAGAGACCAGGACGGTGGCTTCTTAAAGTCTCAGTTTAACTGACACGCTTGCGCTCTATCACCGCCAGAAGTGCATAGGCAAGACCAGCCTCTTCGTTGAGTCATCAAAACGCAGCATTTGCTATTTCATCGAGTGCCTGGGACATGACAGCCTGAAATCAATTGAGGTGTCAGATGCAGGACGGTTCAGGGACTACCTGTTCGAACGCTGTATGGCCTTATAATCCGTGAAGCGGGCCTTCTCGTCTGTCAGGGCTGTGATTAACCTTGCGATCAGGAAAAAGACACAACTGAATGCACTAGTCTGACTTGCATTGCTCAAAAATTCGCAGAAAAAGCACAGTTTAACTGTTGTATGTGAGATACTTTTTAACTGTTGTATGTGAGATACTTTTTAACTGTTGTATGTGAGATACTTTAACTTGCTGTTCTAAGTATAATTTACAATTTTTTTCAGTAAGTGACACCTCCCGGGTGTTACTCTTGCCGCGTGATGCGAAAATAATCTAAGTCTTGTGCGAAAAAAACATCATTAGATAGGCATTTTTATTGTAACGTGTTCAGCAAGTTTAAGTCCTAAAAAGCGACGTTAATAAGATTTCATGGAGGTCATAATGAAACACGACGATTTAATCACCAACAAATTGTTTGGTGCTAGTTCTCAGATAGCATCAACGTCTAGACGGAAATTCATCTCACGAAGTGTTGCGGTGGGCGCGTCAAGCCTTTCAATTCCCTTTATTTCTAAAATTGCGCAGGCGTCTTCGACTGTTAACGTCCTTGCGTTTGGTGGCTATGAAGAACCGGGAATGCTTACGGAGTTTGAGGAGAAAACTGGCATTACAGTTAATTTAAAAATTCACGATGGCTCTGATGAGGAAATGATTGCGCTGATGCAAACGTCCGCACCGGGCACTTTTGATGTGATCACACCCACGAGTGCATACATCCCAAAAGCTATTGAGGATGGCATAATTTCACAATTGAACCCTTCTGATTTTCCCCTTGAAGATTATTTCAGCATTATTGCAAATTGGCCCCCAGTCTGGAAATCGGGGAAACTTTTCGCTGTTGTTAATCGATTTGGGTACTATGGTATCACATACAACCATAAGAAGTTTTCTGAAGCTGATGTGTCTTCGTACGATATTTTATTTGACCCGTCAGTTAAGGGGAGAGTGGCGCTTTTCGATTGGTTTCTGCCAAATATGGGATGCCTATCCAAATACAACGGCAACAAAAACCCTTATGACTTAGCAGCTTCAGAATTTTCTGCTTTAGGTGAGACCTTGATGAAACTTCGTCCGCAGGTAGGTTTGGTTGGTAACACCAGTCAAGTAATACAGGCAATGGCAGGTGGCTCTTACGATCTCGCAATTGCCGGTGAGTGGGTTCAGGCGGGGATGTATGATGATGGTTTGCCATTTAAAGCTTTGGTGCCAAAGCAGGGTGGGGTAACTTGGGATCAGGCAGTCTGTGTATCAGCCAAAACACCGAACAAGGAGAATGCGATAAAGTTCGTTCAGTATGTTTGCGGGCCAGCTTTCCAGTCTAAATTAGCTATTGCCAAGACATATTATAGCATGGTTCCAAACAAAAAGGCTGCAGTCATGTTACCGGATGATAAAAGGGAGCTTTTAAATCTCTCAAATATCGAAAAATTTGACGAGATTTTTATGGCAAACCTATCACCAAGAAAGAGTCCAGATAATCGTGACGATTGGATGGCATCTTGGGAAAAATTTAAAAACGCATAACGTGAATGGTATGCTATTGATGGCTGCTCAATGCGGCCATCAATTCTAAGGATTTAGTATGAATTATATTAACCTCTCCCAAACCATTGAATCTCATTGGTTTTGGGACACCTTCCCATTCGTATCGCAATCCTACGAGGACGGAGATGAGTTTCAAGAGTTTGGATTAAGGTGGAGTGGTAAAGGCTTCACTTATTCGAGTTCACCAGGTTGGCATTTTCTAGACAGACCAATGTTAGATGACTTCGATATTGATCACTTTGCTGGTGTTGCCCAAGTTATTGACTTAACACAGTGCGCAAAAAAAGGCTTCGTTACAGCGGGTGATTTTACCGATAAGATTGGGTTAGGATCTCTCTCAAGAATTATTGTTCTCAAAACAGGCCACGCGAGTGAGATACCTATTCGGCGTCGAGAATATTGGACGCTAGCTCCCCAAATTTCGCCGGCAATTGCCGATATAGCTGCCGAGAGGGGTGTTTCCCACATCTGTGTTGATTTATCCTGCGACGGTTTAGAAAGCCGAAGAGCAGACTCTACTAATGGCGTCTTCAATCCAAACACAGAATTTAGACAAAGGGTTCACGCTTCTGGCGTAATTCTTACTGAAAATTTTTGTAATTTAGACAAAGTCGAAACCGAAATATTCTTACTTTGCCTTCCCATCAAGGGGGAAGGGATGAGCACCTCTCCAACGAGGCCAGTTGCACTGACCTCGTGGCCTTCAGAAAAACCATCCATTTATGATGTCTCTACACCTATTTTGAACCACTGGCGTTGGCGAATGGAAACCTGGCGTGTCCAAGAAAATGGCGCTGGCTTTCACTCTGACCACACTGAGTTTATTCAATCTGGACATGCATTCACACACTGTGATGCTCCCAGGCACATGGAAAAAAATGGCGCCACTATTCAGGAACTTCCAAACATGGGATTGGACTCGTTTATAGGCAAGGCTCATATTATTGACCTATCAGATATCGAGTTGCCGTCGGCGATAACTGCAAGTTTGCTAGAGGAACGATCGGGGGGAGGAATTACAAAGAACCAACGAATAATTTTGAGGAGTGATCTAACAAATCGACTCGGATACAAATCTACTAGGTGGCATACTCATGCTCCAAACTTAGATATATCGGCAGCAAAATGGCTAATCGATAAAAAGCCAACGGCAGTCGGTCTAGATTTTCCGCAAGATTACATTGCAAGGGAGATGCCTGGCCGACATGTTTACAACCATGAATTTGAAATCCATCACAAAATCTTTCAGGCAGGAATTCCATTTATTGAGGATTTAAAAGATTTAGGGCAGATGACTGGAGATAAAACTTTCTTAGCGGCTGTGCCATTAAAAATGACTTGTATTGATGGCGCTCCAATGAGAGCGATTCTAATAGATTGGTGAGGTTTTGGGTACTTATTCTAACACAACAAATCCTTGGCCCTTTTTGCTCCCCGCTTTGATTCTTAGTTGTCTATTTTTTTTGATACCAACGGTCAATATGATTTTTTTGAGTCTAACCACAGAAACTGGTTTTGGCGTCAACAATTTTATTTATTTTTTTTCAACCCCTTACTTGACTCAGGCTTTATTCCGAAGCCTCATTCTTGCCTCAGTGTCAACTTTGATTGCTGGTGTTATATCATGGCCGTTAGCCTATTTCGTTGTTTTTTGTGTCAAAGAAAAATGGCGGCCTTTATTTTTATTAGCCATTTTAGCTCCTTTTTGGACAAGTTTTACGATAAGAGCATTTTCGTGGCAGTTAGTTTTATCTGACAACGGCGTTATTTCTTGGTTAATTGAGAAAGCCACCGGCTCCTCTGTGGCACTGGGTATTCTCTACACTATGAATGCATCGATTTTTGGTCTTGCACTCTTTGGTTCAATGCTGTGTACTTTCACACTTTACGGGGCCTTGGTGTCCATTGATAAAAAATTGGTTGAAGCTGCGTCGACGTTGGGCGCACGGCCCTATCAAATTTTCAGAGATATAATCCTCCCATTGGGACTGCCTGGTTGGCTGGCGGGCATAGTTTTATCTTTCATCGTTTGTATTGGCGACTATGCGGTTCCCACTCTATTGGGTGGCGGATTGAAGCCGGTATTAGCACAAATTATGCTATCGATCTTGAAAGGCACCTATGACCTTTCACAAGCAGCGACGATAGCCACTATTCTTGCTGTCACTGTAATAATTTGTGCCTCACCACTGTTGTTTTTTAGGCTATTTAAAAGAAGAAGAGCATCGGCATGAGGGACCTCATTGTTAATAGGCCTGTCTTCATACTTCTAACAGCATTTTTTTGTGTGGTACTTTCAATAATCTATATGCCAATTTTAGTGATGATCATCTTTTCATTTAATAGCGGTAGATATCAAACCCTTCCGTTTAGGGAGCCAACATTTGAGTGGTATGTAAATTTAGTTGCTGACAGTAGTTTTGTGGATAGTTTTTTTACAAGTCTGTTTATGGCGTCGCTTGCGAGTTTAGCAGCAACCGCTTTAGGTTTCTTTGCTGCTTATGCCTTTAGCAAAGCCAAAATTCCATTTTATTCACTCTTTTTTGGTTTGATACTCTCGCCTTTAGTGATTCCAATAATTTTGATTGGTATAGGGATGCGCCTTCAGATTGTTTCTGTGGGGATTGAACCTGCACTTTGGTTGGTGCTTGTTGGACAAACTCTATATGTTCTGCCATTAGCGGTGATAAATTTAAAAAATAGAATTGATAAAATACCAAAATCAATCGAAGAGGCTGGGATTTCCTTGGGTTCAAGTAAATTGCACCTGATTGTCTTTATTTTGGTGCCCATTTGTGCGCCCACCATATTTGCTACGATTTTGTTAACTTTTACGTTTTCTTTTGACGAATTTGTAATCGCATACTTTTTGACTAATTTCGAAATTACTTTGCCCATCAAAATTTGGACATCGCTGGTGACAGGGTTTGAGCCAAAAATCAATGCTGCTGGGAGTGCCGTTTTTTTATTTTCTCTAATTTTAGGATTTATAGCACAATTCATTCTGCTTTTTAAACAAAGTGAAAAGCAAAACGGCATCGAACCAAGAGAAATGTAATTCGATATGGAGCTTAGACGTTCACCGACACTGGAAATTGGAGAGAAAATTAAAGCTGCGCAGAAAGCCAATAAAAAGCTGTATTCACTATCCACCCCTTCACTTCCCTATTACAGAGATGAACTGAAGACTGATTGTTCTTGGGGTAGTTTGTCGCCACCTTCTGGATTCCCAGAATTAATAGACCAGACAAAAATTGATTTATTTGCGGGATGGGATGTCTTCAATCATCAAGTTGTAATAACAGCCGGTGCGAAAGCTTCATTATTTGCAATTTTAAAGTCAATTACAGAAGCGCAGGATAAAATTCTTATTCCCTCACCATTCTGGCCCAGCTATTTCGATATATGCGCATTAGCGGAATGTGTGCCGGTTGAAATGCCTACTGCCTTCTCAAACGGCTTCAATTTGGAGATCGATGAAATCAAACAAATCTATCACAAAGAGAAGTTTAGGGTCATCATGTTCAGCAACCCTAATAATCCGACTGGAATAATTTATGATGGTGATTTTCTCAAACAGCTTGACAAATTTGCCCAAGACTGTGGTTTTTATGTGGTCATCGATCAGAGTTTTTCAAAGGTAATCTTTGATCATGACAAATGGTCTAAATCGCGTTTTCACAATTCGGATAGGGTGATTATCGTTGACTCATTCTCGAAAAATTATCTTCTTCAAGGGGCTCGTGTCGCGGCCACCCTCGTCCCAACCCATGTGACGGAAAATTTCATCAATATTCATCAAACTATTCTTAGCGCAGCGCCGGCACCAGCACAGATTATGGCTTTGCAGGCTATGAAAAAAAAGTTGTTGATCCCATCACTTGCTGAACAGCGAGAAAAAACCCAAAATTTTTTAACTAAAAAGAAATTGGATTTTATTGAGCAATCAGGATCTTTCTATTTTTTCCCTAGAATTTTGAATATGGAGGCAATCGAGGAAAGTGCGTACCATAAGGATATCTTATTATTAAAAGGATCTTTTTTTGGGAAAGGATACAACGACCATTTTAGGTTATGTTTTGCTAAGCCTATGTCTGAGCTACAAATAATTTTTGATAAGTTGGATAGTGCATTAAATGAAAAATGAGGAAAATATTGACTGTATTTCGCCTAACACCGGAGCCTCCTTTGATCAATGGTCTGAAACACCTGTTTCAGAATTTAGAGAAAGTCTAGCGAGAGTATCAAGAAATTCATTCTCAGATCTAGCTACTGTTTCTTCACGACGATCGGTTCTGCTAGAAATCAGTTGTTTAATTGAAGCAAATCGAGATGAATTCGAAAAGATAATTATAAATGAAGTTGGGAAGACCAGAGCTGAGGCTGTTGCCGAGATCGATTACGCCAAGTCTTTCTTAACATTCGTAGCAGACTTAATGAAGTCTGAAAACTTCTCAGAAAAAATTGATAAGGAGCGAAAAGTTCTGTCAGTTCCCCGAGGGGTTGGTCTTTTGATTACACCATTTAACGATCCATTAGCGGGAATCACCCGGAAACTGGCAAACTGCTTGGGATCTGGTGCGGGTGCTGTCATAAAGCCACCTGAGTTAGGTATAAAAACAGCGTCAAAACTGGAGTCAATCATAAAGGAACGGAGACTTGATCACTTAGCCACCTTTGTAAGGACAAAAGACAGAAATTTAGTTAAAAAACTAATTAACTCTGAAGAAATTGGCACCATTAGCTTCACGGGATCAACCGATGTTGGGAAGATCTTGTCCGGTTACGCTGGTGCTAATCTAAAGCCATTTGTTGGTGAGCTCGGCGGAACAAACCCATTTATAATTTTTTCAGATGGAAATATCGATAAAGCTGTTGAAGATCTTGTAACTAGGAAGACTAAATCAGCCGGGCAAGCTTGTTCGGCTCAAAATATTGTCTTTGTCGAGCGTAAAATAGCTAGTCAGGTTATAGATAAAATTGATGAGGCATTTAGAAATATTAGAGCGTTGCCCACGAATGAATATGGCAATGCTAAAATGGGCCCAGTTCGCTCAAGAAGTGCGATGAAAAATTTATTAAATTTTGAGGAGAGGCTAACAAACGAAGGTGCAAAGTTGGTTTGTGGACTTAATGGTGATAAAGCGACAGGCCGTGGATACATGTTTAATCCTGTCTCATACCTAAGCGACAATCCTAAAATATTTTTGCAACATGAAATATTTGCTCCATTGATGGGCATTTACATATTTGATGATAGGTTAAAACTTAAGGAAATAATCCGGAACAACAAGCAGCCTTTGGTGTTATATACTTATTCCAGTGACAAAGAGTATCTTGCGAAATTTACCTCGGGTTTGAATTATGGTTCGATTGGACTAAACCATACCGGTATTCAAGGGGCTTTTGCACCGACTGGTGGTTTCAAACAGGCAGGGTTGGGAAGAGAAGGGGGAGAATGGGGTCTGCGAGAATTCACAACTACAATAAACGTAAGATCAAATTAGGGGTGCAAAAATCAAAAAAATGAGAGAAATAATACAAACTGATAAAGCCCCGGCCTCGTCATCGCCGGTTTCTCAGGGAGCTAAAGGAGGAGGTTTGGTTTTCGTCGGTGGACAGATGCCCAGGGATATGGACAGTGGTATGATTGTCAAGGGCGCATTGGAACAGGCGCGTCTCTCATTGAAACACTGTGTTACAATACTCAACGAAGCTGGGTCGGGAATAGATGATGTGCTAATCGCAGTTGTTTATATGACCGACCTAGGGCAAAAAGATGCTGTTAACCAAGCATTTAAAGAATGTTTCGGTAACAGGCCTCCAACTAGGAATTTAGTGGAGGTTTCTGATATAGGTGAAGGCACGATCGTAGAAATCGCACTAACTGCTATAGCTCATTGAAAAGCCTTTTCTTGGCCTTATGCGAGACAATCTTTTTGGAGACCTTTGGCGTTTCAACTCTTTTCGCATGTTAAAAATTAGAAAGTTAGGCTTGTTTTTGACTATGTTTATTATTCGTATATCCGAATTTTTGCTAAGCATGATTATGACATCTCTATAGATAGAATTGCCAATAAAAATCTTTTCAAAGAAAGTCATAAAAAGAGTGGACGGTAAGTAAGAAATTGTACCAATGCCCCTTAGATGCATTCGCACATATTTGTCAATTTATCGAGGACAAAACTTATCTACGAGAAGTAATTCCAATTGCATAAGTCATCATTAAATTTCCAGCATAAATTTCACACCGTAAACTAGCTATATGCTAGGCCTAAATCTCATTAATCATAGTTCGAAACAGGTATAAGTTTTCATTAATTTCTTTCAGTATAAACACATTAAATTTTTTCTTTCTGTATATTTCTATATATTCTTCAACGAGATATATCTGATCGCAAACCATGCAAAAAAGTTAACAGAGTTAATATTTCAAAAATTAATTGGGTTGATCCTAGCCTCTGTAATGCTTCTGAACACATTTAAAATCTTATTAATTGTCATTACGGCACGCATATTAGTTTCCAGTGCATTAGGCAATGCTTTATGATCGGAGTAATCATCACCATGCGGTAAATTAACATGACCCTAATTTTAAGAAATATTGTCAAAAATTTTGGTAAAATTTGCGCAGTGGACAATATTTCTTTTGAAGTCGAGGACGGCGAATTTCTTACATTACTGGGACCGTCTGGCTGTGGAAAAACCACTATTCTTAGAACAATTGCAGGCTTAGAAAATTTGACAAGTGGTCGAGTGTTCTTAGATGGCACTGATATCTCGAATGAAAGCCCGACGAAACGCGATGTTTCCATAATGTTTCAAGATTATGCGTTGTTTCCACACATGTCGATAACTGAAAATGTTGCATATGGGCTAAGAATGAGAGGGGTCTCTAAAGTTGAACGAAACAAGCTTTCTAACAAATGGCTTGAAACAATGCAGTTATCAGGTTTTGGTAACCGCCTTCCATCAGAATTATCGGGCGGGCAAAAACAGAGAGCAGCCCTCGCGAGAGCATTGATTACAAGTCCTAAAATTTTGCTTCTGGATGAGCCACTAAGTGCTTTAGATGCGAATTTAAGAGTAAAGTTGCGTGAAGAGTTAAGAAAAATCCACAGTAAAGTTGGTACTACTTTTATTTGTGTAACTCATGATCAAGAAGAAGCAATGGCGTTAAGCGATAGGATAGCAATCTTAAAAGAAGGCAAAATAGAGCAAATGGGGTCGCCAAATAAGTTATATGATGAACCTAAAACAGAGTTTGTAGCTGAGTTTTTTGGGAAATGCGCATTATGGCCTTTACATAAAAAAGACGGTAACACTTTTCTTGCTGGAACGAATATGGAATGCAAAGTAAGAAACGCAACCAATCTTGATAAATGTAAGGTGGTTATAAGACCAGAGTATCTTAAGGTCTTCGCGAAAGGGAAGAAAACACAAAATTCTCTAAATGCAAAAGTCTTAGATGTTCTGCCGAAGGGATCTAACAACCAAGTCACTGTAGAATTTGAAAATGGTCTGATTTTAGAATTACAAGTTCCCCGGTCTCAAAAATTACCACCCTTATCAACAAATGTTCAAATAAAGATGCTAACAACAAATCTTCATTCAATTGCTAGCCGGTTGAATTAGTGAAAAATTTAATTTCAACACGAAAATTTGAGAGCTCCGCTGTTAATACGTTCAAATTATCTCAAAACCCCCAGGTGTTTGTGAGAGGGGATGGGCCATGGCTATTTTCTGAGAATGATGAAAAGTACTTAGATTTAGTGTGCGGCTCTGCAACTTCTAATCTTGGTCATAACCACCCTGAACAAATAAAGGCCATTAAAGAGGCAACAGAAACGGGAATATTACATACAGGAACAAGGTTGATATCGCCATATCGAGCTAAGCTATATGACATCTTAAGTGATTATATGGGAACAAAAGATATTTCCATCCACTTATTAAACTCGGGTGCGGAAGCAATTGAAACAGCAATAAAATTAACTCGCTTTGTTTCCCGTAAGCAAAAATTTATATCTTTCGAGGGTGGATATCACGGCAGAACTCTAGGTGCTCTCAGCTTAACCCATGCTGAAGAAATTAGAAGCCCATTCATTGGGAATATTGGAGACTTTGTAACTTTCGCACCTTATCCAAGAGATGAGGCCGAGGTTCAGCACTGTTTAGAAAAGTGTTCAGAAATTTTTGAATATTCGAAGTCTGTTGGTGATCCGGTAGCGGGTATTGTTGTAGAAGCCATACAAGGAGTTTCGGGCGTATGGGGCCCTTTTCCAGCTTTTTTACAGGGTATTCATGATTTGGCGAAGTTAAATGATGCTCTCCTTATCACAGATGAAATCTGGTCAGGTTTGGGTCGGTCTGGCAAAAAATTCGCCTTTCATTTTTCTGACGTTTCTCCAGATCTCATAATTCTTGGCAAGGGATTGTCATCTTCAATACCTCTTTCCGCCGTAATTGCAAAAGGCGATTTATTACAAAAATGGCCACCTGGGGCGCATACGTCGACATTTCAGGGTAATCCTATTGCTTGTGCAGTAGCTTGTGCCACGCTAAGAGAAATAGAAAATTCGAAGTTAATTGAGCATGTCAGTAATTCGATCGCTTCGTGTTTTGGTAAGTTAAAACATGATCTAATAAGTAATGATTTTGTCAAGGATGTGAGGTTTGTTGGGGCCCAATGTGCGATTGAATTTAATAATTCGGTAACAGCAACTGAGGTTCAAAAACTAGCTCTTAGCCAAGCAAAACTCCTCACCTACGGAGGAGGTAGAAAAGGTGAGTGTGTCTTGTTATTGCCACCCATAAATATCGATGAAACTATATTACAACATGCAATAAAATCACTTTTAGACATTATTTCTCAACGACTTCCATAACACTCCTTTTTAGTATGTCGCATCCTCTTTCAATCAGAATTGGATCCGCATTCAACGGTGGGACTAATCCTAAGCATTCACCATTTTGTCCGCATTCCCAAGTAATTAATCCGTTAGCTAAGGACAGCCGGCGAACTTTCCGATTTGTTTCGGGAGAGTCAAATTCTATCACCCAAAAACTCCCAATCCCCCTGACTTCAACCACAGAATCGTAACCTTGAAATTTTCCAAGAATTTTTCTAAAAAGTGAACTTTGTTTTTCAACATTCTTTCTGATTGTCCCGCGTCTTATTTGATCTAAGAAGTAAATTGACGCTGATGCAGAAATTGGACCCAATTGAAATGTTGATGATTGGCTTCCGCTTTTCCATGACGTCAGTATGTCTTCAGTAGCAGCCACCAATCCAGCTGGAAAACCTGCGGCTAGTGATTTGCCAAAAATTAAAACGTCGGGCAAAACATCATAATGTGAAAATCCAAATGTTTTTCCTGTTCGGCTAAAACCTGTGAAAGTCTCGTCAAAAATTAAGGGAATATTGCGGATTTTTGTGAACTTTCTCAGTTCTACAAGAGCATCCCTGTTGACAAACCTGAGCCCAGCTGTTGCTTGAATCGGTTCGATAATTATTCCCGCTAGAGGCTCTTTGTCTAAAGTCGATACAATATCTTTTATGGTGTTTGTTTTTTCGGGAAAAGTTAATATCTCGCAATTAGGAAAAAAGGGTCCGAGTAAGGAATTTTTTCCTTTTTCACCAGACACGGAAAGTGCTCCAAACGTTCGACCGTGATATCCTCCAGTAAAACCGACAAACTTTTTAGCCCCAGTTTTATGCATTACACTTTTTATAGCCACTTCAGTGGCTTCAGACCCACTAATTGATGGATGAAAACGTGAAAATGTAGGTGGAAGTAATTCACTAATGGTTGAATAGAATGTTGACTGAACATCTGTATGGAAATGAGGGCCGATATGGAAAATACCAGTATCTAACTGATTTTTTACTTCTTCAATAACTTCATCATGCCCGTGACCTAGTGAAGTTGTTCCAGAACCACAAGCAAAATCTATAAATTGTTTCTGATTTTTATCAAACAACACGGGCCCAGCACCTGAGCAAAATATAGGTGGGGTGTCCGTGAGCGAAAAGGTTTTAGTACCGGTCGAAAGTTTTCCTCTTATAGAGTTTGATTGTGCAATTTTTTGTTTTTCAAACAGTACGCCGACACCCTTTTTAGAATAATCATATCCCGTGGATTGTATGGCATCTCTAACGAGAGCTCCCACAGCTGTAATAATCGGAATCCCCAGCACCACCTCAATCTTTGGAATTTCCGACGAGATTGATACTCCACCACCAGCTATGACCAGAAGATCTGTTTGGTGCTGGCAATTCTGGGTGAATCTAACGATTGTTTCCGATAAAGATTTAGTAGATAAATCATCGAGTTGCTCTTCACTAGTAAAATTAAGTGATAGTGAAGATACAGTCTCAATGCTATTTTCTAAAAGATACTCCTGAAATTTTTTTGTGATAGTTTCTGAATATGGAGAAATAAGGGATATATTTTTTGTGTTTTGAGATTTGATAAGTTTTACGATTGAACTGCTTGGAAAAGAGACCGGGCAACCAAACGTTTGCTGCAAGCCATCAATTAAGTCCTCTTCGTGTTTTTTTCCAAAAATAAAACTAGCAGCGTGGTCGCCACAAGCCACGCTGTCTAATTTGGTTGTTGGAAATAACTTTGCTGTTTGTCTCAAGAGTTCTAGAGAAGAATATTTTTGTAAATTATTCTCACTTAACTCTTCTGTCCCAGTTTCCGCTCCATACCTTGCTGTTAGCCACGTCACGTCAGTTGGCAAAAATTTCCAATATTCTTGGTCATTCAATCCGTCACACGGCCAAAGAAAACCTATCGTTTTTCTAAAACGCCCCATTTTTGCCGACCTTTTCAATTAGATTTTTAGCAGTTTTCTGTATAGGCTATTGAGTTAATACGACAATTTCTCATTTTCAAAAAAGAATATTTAAGGCTATTTGCTATTTCGTTTTCACTTAGTGGTACCGGAATTTCAGAAGGGATAAGTCCATAATTGCTGACACTCATTGCTAAATGTTCAATGTTTGAGTCCTGTAACCGGACGAGCTCAAGGCATCTTTTTATATCAATTTGTTGAATTATTTTATTGAGGTCTTTGAGACTAAGTGCCTTGAATAAATCGAGTTGCTGATTGATCGTCCGCATATTTTTTTCCGTTTGCAAATTTGTCGTTTCAAAGTAGATTTGCATTCTACCAATTTGTGAAAAAAATTCAGGATAAACAGTTAATTGATTACAATTAACACGATGTTTTTCTAATGCTTTAGAAAAACCTAAACCATCTTTTGAATTGAAAGCAAACGCCGCCAGCCAAAAGCTGTAATAATCTTTTGACTGACTTGCTCTAAACGGAAGACTTGCGACTACCTTTTGCCTTTCAACGTTTGCACTGGCCTTAGTGATACCACCACCCCAAGTTGGGATTGTGAGAGTTGGATGACTTTTTGTTTGTAAGCTTGAAAAAAAGTTTTCACAGCATTCTACAAGGCTTTCATGGTTTATTTTACCGACCGCACATATAAGGCTATTCGTTGCCAAATATTCGCTTTTTAGGAATTTTTGCAAATCGTCCAATTGAATTGTTGAAACTGAATCAGTCGACCCAGTTATAGGTCTGCCAAGGTTTTGATGCGGAAAGCATATTGAATTTAAAGCGTTAAAAAGTCTCTCGTTTGGGTCTGCTGAAAGCGACATCATTTCTTTTTGAATATCTGATTTTGCGTCCTGCATGCTTCGGATAGACAAAAGATTGCCTGAAAAAATATCCCAAAATAATTTAATGCACGTTGGAATGCTAATAGTGTCTGCGTTATCAATGAAATAAGCCGTATCCTCGGTGGTGGTAAAAGCTCGGATTTTTAATCCCTTGCTAGTGATCGTATCATAAATTGGAGATTTTTGGTCTCCATAACGTTGTCCAAAAACGGTATGCTCCAGTAAGTGAGACAAGCCATTTTGTTCTAGTGGCTCGTGGCTGCTTCCACTTTTGATCCATAAACAGATGGTTGTGTTTTCAACAGCTGGGTTATAATTAGTGATAACTTTAAAAGAATTAGAAAGCGTAGAACGGTTAACCTTTGTGGATAGATTTACTTTCAACTTAAAACTTCAATCTTGCTTCTAAATGTTTTGATAAAAGCATTAGTAAACCGACAATGACTAGGTACAAAACTGTAAGTTGGATAATTACCTCAACTACCACGAAATGAACAAAAATTAGATCGTTAGCAACTTTTGTTAGCTCATTTACTGAAATAACTGATAACAGAGAAGTTGCTTTTATCACATTCGCTAACTCATTTGTTAATGGGGGCAAACTTAATCGATAAGCTTGGGGCAGAAGAACTAATCTAAAAGATTGCAAACGTGATAATCCCAGAGCTTTTGCTGCATCTAATTGCGAAAAGCTAACAGCATCTATAGCCCCTCTAAAAATTTCTACTGAATAACCCGCGCCAATTAGCGAGAGGGCTACAACACCTGTCCAAAATTCGTTAAATACAATCCCAAATTCAGGGAGAAGAAAATAAATTATTGATATATGAACGAGCGGGGGTGCTCCTCTGGTAAATTCTACAAACCCGATAATGGCATATCGCGTAATGTTTCCTCCAAGCATTCTGGCCGCAGTTAAAATAACTCCCGTGCAAACTGATACTACCACGGTAATAACACTAATTTGGACCGACAGCCAAAACGCTTGGACCATATCAGGAAAAATTTGAAGCATAAAAGCTAAGTCCAACGACATTTATCAACCCTTATGAGACTCATTAGCGCTGCGAGAAGTTTTTTATTTGGAGCTTGGTGCCGATCCGTTTTTCTAAGTAAATAGAAAATTGTGTCATTAAAACGACAAATGCTACATACAGAACTGCCTGAGCGAATAACATCTCTAGAAATTTAAAGCTGTCAGATATTATTGCGTTTGCAGCTTTATGAAGTTCAAAAACCGTAATTACAGAAAGCACGGAAGATGCTTTTATAAGGTTTGACATTTCGTTTGCCATCGGAGGAAGCATCCTCAGGAAGGCTTGCGGAAAGACAATTGAAATAAGTGTGCGAAATTTTCCTAATCCTAGCGAAAAAGCACCTTCGTATTGGCCCTTTTCAATCGATTGAATTGCTGCCCTCGTTATCTCTATTTGATAACCCGCACTATTAAATGATAGAGCCACTATTCCTATCCAAAAAGGCGACAATTTGACACCGGCCAGTGGAAGAAGAAAGTAGGCAGCGTAGATTTGAACTAGTATTGGCGTTCCACGTACAACAAAAACGTAGAAATCTATAACAAACGATACATATGCAGGTATTTGATAGGCTCTAAGTATTCCAAATGGGACACCTAGAATAGTTGCAATTAAAAATCCAATAAGACTTAATTGTATCGTCAACATAAGCCCCGGCAAAAGCCGGGGCATTTGTTCCATTATAAAAATGAAATCCATTATAACTCACTTTATGGATATTCATTACCAAGTGGGCGCTTCGTTTGGAAGAAGATCAACAAAAGATTGCCCAAACCATTTTTGTTGTAATGAAGCTAGCGTTCCATCGTTTTTCATATCTACTATTATTTGATTAATAGCAGATCTGAAAGACTCGTCTTCTTTTCGAAAGGCCATCGCAGTATATTCTGCTTTCCACATATCGGATGTAAAGGGGATAACCGTTACATCATCACTCGTCTGGGCGAACGCTAATAGGCTTACTAGTGTTGACGCATATGCATCCAAGCGTCCGGAACGCATCGCTGCATAAGCCACTTCGTCTTTATCAAAGGTTTTAATTTCACCTTTGTAACTAATGCTATGTTCTTTAGCTGCAAGTTCGAGTTGATTAATTTGAGGTGTTCCAGCGCCAGCGGATACAACTTTGCCACCAAGCATTGAGGGAGACGTAATGCCAGAGCTTTTCATCACCAATAATCCGGAACTTGCATCCATGTAAGGATATGAAAAATTGACCCGCTTATAACGTTCTTTAGTTGCTGTCATACCACCTAAAATCAGATCAAAATCTCCATTGTACAGGGATTGTATCACTGTCGACCAGTTTGTATCTTGTGGAGCGGGTGTTACTCCTCCAAGTCTTTTGCCTATCTCGTTGCCTACATCAATGTCGTAGCCAACAAGCTTGTTGTTCTCATCTAAAAATTCAAAAGGTTTATACCCTGCCTCAAGTCCAAATACTAACTTTCCGCTGGATTTTACATCACCTAGTGTATCTGCCGTTGCGAAGCTGATGGGCAGCAAACAAGTAACAAGTGTAATGATGAATTTCTTTAACATTGGTTTCTCCCTAAGTTTCAATTTAAAGTTGTAGCCTCAATCGCTGCCAACTTTTCTAAATTTGGGCGAGGTCGTTTTAGGTCTTCGATGCCCAAAAATGCTGTCTCAATTGAGTGCGCTGCGTCCAGAAGGAAGGCGTCTTTGTATTGTTTTGCAATGATTTGAATACCAAAAGGCATGCCGTCCTCATCTTTGCCGCAGCTTATTACCACAGCAGGGCATTGTGTGAGTGTTATGCCCCAACTAATTGCTTCCCAGTCAAGGTAACCATCATAATGCTTTCCGTCGATTTCTGATGGGTACTTATTTTCATGTTTGAATGGGGGGACTGAAGAAGCTGGGGTAATAAGCAAATCTACATGATTAAAAAACTCATCACCGTTCCTAACAATTTGACTATGAGCTAAAAAGGCTTTTGCAATATTTTCCGAAGAAAGTTTCCGCGCTAGTTCTAATTCTCTGAGGATAACTTCTCCCAACTCGGCACCGAAATCCTTTTCCATGGGCCCGAAATCGCCGAGAAAGCCGATGCTTCTTAGGGTCATAAATGTGGTGTATGCATTTGATAAATCTATACAGCCAGGCTCACATGACGCAAATAGACCTGTAAACTTTTCAATTTTACCAAGAAAAGTTCTCTTATAAAAATTGGACATAACAGCAAATCCAAGGTCACAAGAAAAAGCGACATTTAAATTTTTCAGGTTTATTTTCTTCGCAGGCCGTAAGAGTTCAGTGTCCACTGGTTTAGAAAACGGGTCGACGCTGCATGATTTAGCCATTGCGCCTAACAGTAACTTGCAGTCTGCGGCTGTTTTAGCCAACGGCCCTTCGACATCAAATGGAGACCAAATGTTGGACCTCCTGTTGGTCCCCACAATACCATTGGATGGCCTCATTCCGGCAATGCCGCAGAAAGCTGCAGGCGTTCTCAACGAGCCCGCGAAGTCAGAGCCAGTGGCAAGCGGCACGATACCAGATGCAACAGCTGATGCACCACCACCTGTAGATGCACCTGCACTGAGGTTCCTGTCAAAAGGGTTACCTGTGCTGCCTTGCAAGGGGTTTGTTGTAGTCGCACCAAATCCGTGCTCAGGTACGTTAGTTTTTCCAAAAATAATAGCAGACGCTTTTCTGAGTTGAGCCACCACATCGTCATCGCTAGATGCTAGATTATCTTGAAACAGCAGAGACCCAAAAGTGGTTTTTAAGCCTTTAACGTCATTTAAATCCTTCACACCCACCGGAAGAGGCAAAAACGGCATTTTGTTTCTTTTTTTATTAGAAATTCTATCGATGTCGTGGCTGCAGTTAACAGCGTCTTCAAAGTTTGTTTCGACAACGGCATTAAGTGAGGAATTAACTTTTTCGTATTGTTTTATGCATAGTTGCAAAATTTCAAAAGAACTTATTTCCTTTTTCTGAATCAGTTGCAGGAGGTCAGTAGCGGTGTATTCACAAATTGGATCTACCATTATTAATGCTAACAAGCTGGATGTGATTTTCATTAAGTGTTAAGGTCCGAAGAGTAGGTGTTTTCTGGGTTGTAGTCACGTGTTAAAATTAAGCTGGGTTGATGCAAAATAGGCACCGGTAAAAACGTCAGTGGACAAACAATTAAAATAAAACCGTTTTTTTAGGGTGAAGAGATGTTAACCAATTCAATAAAAAAGGCGTTACAACTGAAGGCCCAAAGGGAAAAAAGATTTCATCACCCTAATTTAGATGACCTTCAGGGTTGGAAATCTCTTGAAGCAGAAAAAGCCATTCCAAAAGACAGATTGAAAGAAGAAAAATCTTGGGCTCTCAAAATGGGACTGACAGGTGCTGAGAGCATTGACGATCGCTCGATACCCACATTTTCAAGGGGGGAACTACCTCATTTTGCGGGAATAAATACCTTTCTAAAAGCTCCGTACTCTGAAAACGTTGAAGACGTTAAAAATTATGATGCTACCATACTGGGCGCTCCCTTTGACGGGGGAACAACTTATCGTCCCGGAACCAGATTTGGGCCCCAGGGCATAAGAAAAATCTCGGCTCTCTACACCCCCTATAATTATGAGATGGCGATTGATCTTAGGGAACAAATGACCCTTTGCGACGCTGGAGACATTTTTACCATCCCGTCGAATATTGAAAAAACTTTTGATCAAATAACCCGAGCATGTTCCCATGTTTTTTCAAGTGGCTCACTACCAATTATTCTTGGCGGGGACCACTCTATTGGCTTTCCCACAGTAAGGGGCATTGCTGAGTGTACGACGAAAAATATTGGAATTATCCATTTTGACCGTCATGCCGACATTCAAGAAAAAGATTTAGACGAACGAATGCACACCACCCCATGGTTTCACGCCACAAACCTTGGAAATGTTAGACCAGAAAATTTGGTGCAAGTTGGAATTGGTGGGTGGCAAGTGCCGAGAGAAGCAGTCGAAATTGCCAGGGATCGCAAGACCAATATACTCACTCTCAGCGATGTAGAAAAACTTGGGATAGAAAAAACGATCGAGATAGCCCTCGAATTGGCGTGGAAAGATACCGAAATGGTTTATTTGTCATTCGATATAGACAGCATAGACTGTGGTTTTGTTCCAGGGACAGGATGGCCTGAACCAGGTGGGTTTTTGCCAAGAGAAGCTTTACAGCTTGTAGCAGGCGTTGCTGCCGAGGGGTTGTGCGGGATGGAGTTAGTTGAAGTATCGCCACCGTACGACCAGTCAGAGATCACCGCCCTTATGGCAACCCGCGTAATTGTTGAGGTGCTTGGTTCCATGACAATGGCAGGTAGTTTAGGGAACCACCGCAAGCATATTGATAAGCCTGTTAAGATTCCTTCTGGGGATTTTGAAGGACAAAGATGGTCAAATAATAATTCCTCAAAATAAAACAGTAAAATGATTACAAATACTCACGAACATGACGGGTTACTGCACTCTCACATATCAGAGAGAGACAAAAATAAAGATATCCTTATTTTGTCTTCTGAATTTATAGAGGGATTTACTCATTCTAGTGACAAGATGGCCTATTTGAAAATTTCGGGGTTTCCTAGCGAATTAGCCTCCTCAACTGGCGGGGCACCCCTAAAACTCATCAATGCTAGAATTGAAACTTGTTGGCAAATTGGAACTGCGAGTCCATCCTTTGGCAAAACAGAATTGACCTACCTTCCGTACCCAAAGGAGTTGGTTACTTTCGCAACCAATATGATTTTTACTTTCGTATCATTGGATGAAAAACAGGAAGTCGATCTGCTACAGTGGATTTTGGACAAGCATTTCTCTGCCAAATAAAAGATAAGTTTATTGAACTAAGGCTAAAAAAGTTAAAATCAATAATCATTGATCAGCACCATACCTCAAGCGGCGTATTGGCTTGTGTTCCGAGTTCTCTTGCCCTGAAAAAACTGCGACCCTTTTTCTCACTGTTAATATTTTCAGCAAGAGTTTACCGGGCGGCCATGAAACAATTTATTGGTTCCAAATTTTGAGGTTGATTTATCTAAACTGCAAATCACGCGCTTGATGCTTTCCAAACTGATTTAAGTAAAGCTTAGCTTCTTGTAGAGTGTGTTTCAGATCAAGACGCTTTTAATTTTTTACAACTCCCGTTGGGCTTGTGTTTTGATAATGGGGACAATATTCAAAGCTTTCTTCCGCGTTCATTTGATTAGAGGACTACCATTTAACCAACTTAAAAAATACCGTACCAGCCTTCACCAGCGTCCCATGCTCAGAGCGCAAGCACCCCCACCGAATAACCCTGCCCCCTCTGTTTGAAAGACGGTCTGGGCCAGCAACCTGCATCAAAAAACCCGGTCCGTGGAGCGTGGCGCTCGGACCGGAGGCCCCTCGAAAACTGGCCCCCAGTTCAGGCAAGGTTGGAGGTAGGGTTTTGATAGTTGACCTCTAGGCGAGTTTTGCTAACATGTTGATATAAATGGATCCAGTCACTGGATGGCGCCGAGGGTAGGTATAGAAACTCCGCCCAGCAGCATGGAGCCATCGATCAGCAAGCCACGCCACGCTGTCAGCGGCCAACCCTCCAGTTTGGACAGGCGGATCAACGGCGTGTTCGGGGTAATGATCAGCGCGATAAGCAACGCCAGGCCAATTCCGAGCAGGGGTGATCGTGTCAAACGCCAGCCAGCGCCCATTGCCTGCGTTTCTGCCTCGTCTGTCATAGGCTGGTCACTCTGATGCCGCCTTCGCCGTCAGCATCTGGTGCTCACTCATCACAACAATGACGCCAGCGCCGACGGTGATCATGATGCCAAGCGCGGCAAGCCCGTCGGGAAGTTCCCTGAAAAACAGCCACCCCAGAAAGGTGGCAACCGGAATCTCGATATATTGCAGCGGGGCCAGCGTCGCCGATGGGGCAAAGCGCAGGGCAATAGTCATGCACAGATGCCCGGCAGTGCCAATCGCGCCGATGGCAAACAACAGCCAGCCAATCCTCTCGGTTGCAGGTAGGGTGATCGCCAGATCATAGGGCGCATCATTTCCGGCAAGGAGCCAGACAAGCAGCAGCATGGCCGTCGAGACAGTGCCGCTTGTCGCCTGCAGGCTGATCGGATCGCATTCCTTGGCAATTGATCTTGTGATCAGCATGAAGGTGGAAAAGGCAACGGCCACGGCAATTGGCAACAGCGCAAAAAGCCCAACCTCGGCAAAGCTGGGTTTGATCACCAGCAGACAGCCGCCAAACCCCAGCACACAGGCGATGATCCGGTCACGGCCAACTGTCTCGCCGAGGAAAAACCTCCCGAGAAACAGTAGAATGAACGGAAACACGAAAACAATGGCGATGGCATCGGCCAGCGGCAGCAACCGCAGCGAGGTGATCATCATGCCAATGCCGGCAATATGGAACAGGCTGCGCAGGCAGATCAGCCCGAAAATGCGCCGACCGGTCGGAAAGCCACGCCGAAGCACCAGCACCAGTGGGACAAGGGACAGGGCCTGAAAGACAAAGCGCGCAAGCATCAGCATCATCAGCGGCGCGCCGACTCCCACCACCTTTACCAGCGCGTCACCAAGCGGTGCCAGCAGGCAGAAGACAAAGACAAACAGGAGGCCTATCAGGGGACGGTCAGAAATCATCAGCGGAGTTTGTGGACATTGCCGGCCAAAATCAAATCAAATCTGGTGATGCGGTTTCCGGCCTGATCACTTCGCCCGCCGGTGGCGTGAAATGACGATTTTGTGCCGTTTTACCGGCCATTTCGGTCCAAAAATTTTTGTTAGCGTCAAAAATGTGGTTATTTGGGGTAGTGTTCCCCGACATGATATGTGGACCGGCACTGCTGGATGATGGCCGGGACTGCGTGGGGGATTTAGGACATGAAGTTTCAACTTGCGATCAATCTGGAACGTCTAGATGACGGCGATGACATGCGCGACGTCGCCGCGCACACGCTTGAGATGGTGCAGATGGCCGATCGTGGCGGCTTTCACATTGTCTGGGCGGCCGAGCATCACGCCATCGAGATGACCATCGCCCCGGACCCGTTCCAGCTGCTTGCCTGGTGGGGAGCCAACACTTCCGACATCCGGCTTGGCACGGCGGTTGTCAACGCGGCCTACTGGCATCCGATCAAACTTGCCGGCGAGGCGGCGATGGCCGATCTGATTTCCGGTGGTCGGCTTGAATTCGGCATCGGGTCAGGCGCCTATCAGCGCGAATTTGACCGCATGCATCCAGGCCTCAAACAGAGTGACAGCTGGCGCTACATGCACGAGATGCTGCCGGTGGTCAAAGCGCTGTGGCAGGGCGATTACGAACATAATGGCGAATTCTGGTCCTTCCCCCTGTCGACCTCGGTGCCGAAACCGCTGCAACAGCCATACCCGCCGATCTGGGCGGCGGCACGCGCGCCGATCACCTATGATTTCGCGGTGAAGAATTCGATTAACATCCTGTCCTGGCCCTTCACCCGGCCCATGGCCGAGGCTGAACTGTACCGAAAGCGTCTTGACGAGGCGATGGCGAACAATCCGGGCAAGCCGCGCCCGGTCTTTGCGATGATGCGTCACACTGCGGTCTATGACAGCGCTGCGGATTCAATGGTTCCGGTTCGTGCGGTGCAGGCGGTGCTGAGCCAGTTTGAAAATCTGTATAAAAATCTCGGCGATGTGCAGAATGGCTTTCCGGCGAGCATTGAGTTGAAAGAGTTAGAAAACCGCGAGGAATACAACCCTGCCATGCTGCAGGAGAATCTGATGTTTGGCACGCCCGACGAGGTGATTGCGAAATTACGCAGATATGAGGCGCTTGGCGTTGATCAATTCACCTACTATGCCAGCATGGGCCTTGGCCGGCGGGAGCAGAAACGCTCGCTTGAGCTTTTCATCAATGAGGTCATGCCGGCCTTTGCCTGATCGTTCGCCACCGGTCCGGCATGGCACCACACAAAAGAGGGCATCCAACAGCGGTGCCAGCCAACAGGGGAGAGAATTGCGATGTCTGAAATGGTTGAGGTCAGCAGGGACGGCCATGTCCTCGAAGTGCGGCTGAACAAGCCGAAGGTCAATGCCATAGACCACGAGATGAGCCGGGCGCTTGGCGAGGCCTTCAGGCAGCTGCGTGATGATGATGATCTGCGCGTTGGCATCATCACCGCCGCCGGCGAGCGGATTTTTTCCGCCGGCTGGGATCTGAAATCGCTCGACAGCGGTGATGCCAGGCTCGATGAATGGTGGGATGATGGCGATTATGGTGAGGGCGGTTTTGCCGGCCTTACCGAGAACTGGTCGCTGAACAAGCCTGTAATAGGCGCGCTCAACGGTCTGGTCATCGGCGGCGGGTTTGAAATCGCGCTTGCCTGTGATTTGTTGATTGCCGCAGAGCATGTCGAGTTTGCACTGCCGGAAATGCCGCT
The DNA here is from genome assembly GCA_902547925.1 of uncultured SAR116 cluster alpha proteobacterium. Lineage (GTDB taxonomy): Bacteria > Pseudomonadota > Alphaproteobacteria > Puniceispirillales > Puniceispirillaceae > MED-G116. The sequence goes on from CACCQD010000005.1 coordinate 60,329, forward strand.
TGGCATCATCCCCGATGCCGGCGCGATTCAGCGTCTGCCCCGCCGGATCCCGCACAATATTGCTATGGAAATGCTGTTTCTCGGCCGCCGGATGAGGGCCGATGAGGCCGCGCATTACGGGCTGGTCAACAAGGTTGTTCCGGCTGCAGATCTGATGAATGAGGCTCGTGAATGGGCGGGCCAGCTTGCCTGGGCCTCGCCGCTGGCGATGCAGTCCGTCAAGGAGGTCATTCGCCATATTGAGTGCCGCCCGACCGAAGCTGCCTTTGCCAGCATGCGTCAAGACGATCTGCCAATCTACCGGGCGATGCTGAAATCAGACGATGCGGCAGAGGGAATCAAGGCCTTCGTCGAAAAGCGTGAACCCGTTTTCAAGGGCAAATAGCCACCAGATCCAACCGTGCCGAAAAGGGCTGTCGAGATGCGCGCATCACCACAAAAAATTCAGACTGTAACCAGCATCGGCGCCGGGCCGATCGGTGGCGGCTGGACTGCCTTTTTCCTGTCACGCGGCTATCGGGTGCGGGCCTATCTGCACAGCATGGATGAGGAACCCATTTTTCGCGCGATCATCGACACCGCCTGGACAAGCCTGCAGCAGATTGGTCTTGCCGCCGGTGCCAGTCGCGACAATCTTATCATCACTAATGATCTGGAGCAGGCCGTCACTGGCACCCAGTTTGTCCAGGAATCCGCGCCCGAGCGCCTTGAGATCAAACAGCCACTCTATGCTCGGCTTGGCGTGCTTGTGCCAGACGACATCATCATCGCCTCGAGCACCTCCGGCCTGCCGATGACCAACATTCAGGCCGACTGCCCCACGCCCGGGCGCACCATCGTGGGCCATCCGTTCAACCCGCCCTATCTGCTGCCGCTTGTCGAGATCGTCGGCGGTGTGGCAACCGATGCGGCGGCGCTTGACTGGGCTTTCGATTTCTATCTGCACGCTGGCAAGGAACCGCTGCGTCTGAAAAAGGAGATTCCCGGTTTTGTGGCCACCCGCCTGCAGGAAGCGCTGTGGCGCGAAGCCCTACACATGGTCGCCAATGGTGAGGCCAGCCCCGAGGATATTGACCGCGCCCTGCGCTTTGGCCCAGCGCCCCGGATGGCCATTCAGGGACAATGTATGGCTTTTCACGTTGCCTGCGGTGAGGGTGGCATGGCGACAAATCTCGACCAGTTCGGTCCGGCGCTCAAACTGCCCTGGACCCGGCTTGCTGCGCCGGAGCTGACAAAATCGCTGCGTGACGCCATGGTTGACGGCTGCAACGAAATGGCTGGCGACAGATCCTTTGCCGAAATGGCCGCCGAACGTGACCGCCGCATTGTCAAAATCATCAAGGTCTGTGACGAGTGACCCACAGCCTACCCACAGCGAAGAATAAGGCCGGAGACGCCTTTTCTCATTCGGTCCTGCTGGCTGATTTTTCCGCCCGATAGGCCTTTGCCGCGTGGGTCAGGGCATACATCGTTCCTGGCCAAGACGGGGTGGTTTCCGCTTCCGGCCAAGCAAGGCGATACTGGCTCGGCTTGCGGCCAAAGGTCTTAGCGAAGCAATGCGAGAAATAGGACATCGAGTTGAAGCCGGAAGCCACCGATATCTCGCGGATATCCATGCTCGTACTGACCAGAAGCGTGCGCGCATATTGCAGTTTCACAAACCGGTAGAACTGAATGACCGTACAGCCAAGATGCCTGCTGAACAGCCGTTCCAGCTTACGTTGTGGCATCTTCATCTGGCGGCATAGTTCGGGAATTGAAATGCTGTCCTCGATACGGTCCTCAAGAATTTGGCTGACCCGCTTGATCACCGGATGCACATCCGGCGTTGTCGGCCCTGTCAGTGGACGCTGGGCGAAATGTGGCTCGGCGCGTCGGTGATGCAGCATCTGGCTGGCAATTTCCGCTGCTAGCTCCTCGTCCTGTGTGGCGGCGATGCGGTGCAGAACAAGGTCGATCCCGGCCAATCCCCCGGCGCAGGTCATCATCTGCTTATCGATGGTGAACATCTGCTCTCTAGCGTCGACATTTGGAAAGCTCTCGGCGAATCCGGCAAAGAAAGACCAGTGTGTTGTCGCCTGACGCTGGGTCAGCAGCCCGGCTCTGGCAAAGATATAGGAACCGATTTCGACGCCGATCAGGGGCACCCCATGCCGTTCATGTCCCCGCAGCCAGTTGGCCAGCCGGTTGTCGAAAAACCGCTCGGCGCCCCAGCTGCCAAGAAGCGCGACACAATCGAGCGTGGCACCTGGCTGGATCCGGTGATCGAGGTCATAACAGGCAAGCTCCATCATGTTGCTCGCCTTTACGCTGCCACCATCCGGCGTCAGAAACTCCCAGCGATACAGCGCCTCGCCGCTGACATAATTGGCAATCCGAAGCGGTTCAATCATCGTCGCAAGGGTTGCCATGTTGAACCGCGGCAGCAGCACAAAGCGCATTTCGCGGCTGCGTGGCCCTACCACGGGCTCCTTTGCCTTTTCGCTCATACTGTGCCTTTCCGCCGCCACTCCGTTTCCCTGCTGTCATTTTACGAAAAAATATTCGTTTTGGCGAAATATTTACAACCGAACCGGTTTACCGCGTGAAAAATCATGCGGTGGACAACCGGCCAGACTGATTATCACTGCCTGCCTGTCATATCCAGGCAAGGGCCGCTTTCTGGCCGTGAGGGGAGATCGAGATGAATTTTGACGTTGTGCTGACCTGTGCGGTCACAGGGGCTGGCGATACCACCGGCAAGAACCCGCATGTCCCGGTAACACCTGCCGAAATTGCTACCGCGGCGATTGACGCGGCAAAGGCCGGGGCAACGGCTGCTCATATCCATGTGCGTGATCCGGAAACCGGGCAGGGGTCGCGCGATGTCGGGCTGTTCCGCGAGACCGTTGACCGGATCCGCGACAGCGACACCGATGTGGTGATCAATCTGACCGCTGGCATGGGGGGTGACTGGGTGCCATCGGATGATGATCCGGCATTGCCCGGACCCGGAACCGACATGATCGGACCGGAGGAACGTCTGGCGCACGTCACCACCTTGCTGCCGGAGATCTGTTCGCTTGATTGCGGTACGATGAATTTCGGCAATGGCAACGAGATCTATATTTCGACCCCGCCCTACCTGCGCATAATGGCCAGCGTCGTTCAGGAATGCGGTGTCAAGCCGGAGCTTGAGGTGTTTGAGCTTGGCCAGATTCGTTTTGCCAAACAGATGATTGCCGAAGGCATCATCGACGTGCCGCCAATGTTCCAGATCTGTCTTGGCATTCCGTGGGGGGCTGAGCAGTCGGTCGACAATATGAAGGTGATGAAGGATGAGCTGCCGGCTGATGCGTCGTGGGCCTCGTTTGGCATTTCCCGCATGCAGATGCCAATGGCCGCTGCCGCGGTGGCGCTTGGTGGCAATGTGCGTGTCGGTCTGGAGGACAATATCTATCTCGACCGCGGCGTTCTTGCGACCAATGCCCAGCTCGTGACCCGTGCCAGAGAGATTATCGAACGCATGGGCGCCCGGGTGCTGAGTCCAACTGAAGCGCGCGCGAAACTTGGTCTGCGCAAACGCTGAAGACGCCCATTGCCAAACGCTGACCCCAACCGGATGGAAGACTGATCATGCTCGACAACCCTGACCACGAACAGCAGATGCTGAGAGACACGGTGCACCGCTTCATGGACGCCGAGATGTTTCCACATGAGGATGCCATCGACCGCGATGCGCATGTCCCGATCGAGCTTGGCCGCCAGATTGAGGCGCGGGCGCGTGAGGTCGGGCTGTTTGCCGCCAATCTGCCAGCCGAGATCGGGGGCGGTGGCCTTGATTATGAACAGATGGGCATCATCGAATATGAATTTGGCAAGACCTCTCACGCGCTGCATTCATGGGTGGCGCGCCCGACCGAGATTCTGCTGGCCTGTGAGGGGGATCAGCGCGACACCTACCTGCTGCCTTGCGTCACTGGCGAGAAGCGCGAGCTGTTTGGCCTTAGCGAGCCAGAGGCCGGTTCCGACATCATGTCGATGAAAAGCAATGCCCGCCGGGATGGTGATGACTGGATCCTCAATGGTTCTAAACATTTCATCTCGGGGCCCGTAATGCCCGATTTCGCCATTGTCTTCGCCGTCACCGGTCATGATGAGACGCCGCGCGGGCCACGGTCACGCATCACCGCCTTTCTGGTCGATGTTGGTATGCCGGGCTTTGATGTCAGCATAGGCTATAACTGCACCAGCTATCGTGGCTATCTCAATTTCCGGTTGGATTTTGATGATGTCCGCCTGTCATCGGCGCATATTCTTGGTGAGGAGGGTCGCGGGCTGGAACTGTCTGGCAAATGGCTCGGCATGGGCCGGATCTGGGTTGGTGCCACCTGTTGTGGCAAGGCTGAACGGATCTATGACATGGCCTGTGACTGGGCGGCCAATCGCCGGCAGTTTGGCCAGGCCATTGGCAAATTTCAGGCAACCGGCTTCAAGCTCGCCGACATGGCGGTTGGTCTGCGCGCTGGACAGCTGATGGTAAGGGACGCGATCGCCCGGGCCAATGATGGTCAGATGAGCGACAGCGATGCCGCCATGGTCAAGCTCTATTGCTCCGAAATGCTGTGCCGGACCGCCGATGACGCTGTGCAGATCTATGGTGGCATGGGTCTGATGGAGGAAATGCCGATTCACCGTCTGTGGCGGGACTCAAGGCTGGAACGCATCTGGGATGGCACCTCGGAAATCCAGCGCCACATCATCACTCGGTCAATCCTGCGTCCACTTGGCGGTTGATGCTCTGATGGCACCGGCGCCTCACAGCCCGGCCCTGCGAGCCAATCTGCGTCGGCTTCTGCGTCCGCGCCATGTCGCTGTTCTGGGCGGCGTTGATGCCCAGACTGTGGCTGGCGAGTGCCGGCGCATCGGCTATGACGGTCCATTCTGGCCAGTCAACCCGAAGCGCCAGTCGATTGGTGGTTTTGCCTGTTTCAAATCGGTTGATGATCTGCCCGAACCGCCGGATGCCGTGTTCATTGCCGTACCCCGTGACCAGGCAATCGACAGCCTTTCCCGGCTGAGTGCGATGGGGGCAGGCGGTGCCATTGTCTACAGCGCCGGCTTTGCCGAGATTGGTGGCGATGGCCAGAAGATGGAAGCGGCGCTGATTGAGGCGGCTGGCGACATGGCTATCATCGGCCCGAACTGCTATGGCCTGATCAATTATGTCGACCGTGTGGCGCTCTGGCCATTCGCCCATGGTGGCGGGTTTCGTGGGCGTGGTGCCGCCATCATCACCCAGAGCGGCATGCTGTCCTCCGATCTGACGATGGCGCAGCGCGGCCTGCCGCTCAGTTATATGCTCTCGGTTGGCAATCAGGCGGTGCTGCGCATCGAGGATTTCATCGACACGCTTGCCGACCTTCCCGAGGTCAGCGCCATAGGCGTCCATATTGAGGGCATCAGGGACAGCCAGCGGTTTCAGACAGCAGCGCTGAAGGCGCTTGCGAACAATGTGCCGCTTGTCGTTCTGAAAACCGGCAGCTCGGCGCTTGGCAGCGAATTGACGGTCAGCCACACCGGCTCGCTGTCCGGGGCAGACGAGGTATATGACGCGTTGTTTGACCGGTTTGGCATGATTAGGGTGGATGAACCGGCACAGATGCTGGAGACGCTGAAATTTCTCACCGTTGCCGGCGTGCCGGCTGGCCGCCGTCTGGCTGGGCTTGCCTGTTCGGGCGGAGGTGCGACAATGCTTGCTGATGCAGCCGAGGCGCGGGGGCTTGAGCTGCCGCGTCCGGGTGTCGCCACCGCCGACAGCCTGCGCGCACAGCTGCCGCTGACCGCGACCGTGTCCAATCCGCTTGACTACACGACACCGATCTGGGGCGTACCGGGCCGGACCGGGCCGGTTTTCTCCACGCTGTTCGCCGATGGCTATGACGCTGCCGTGATCATTCAGGATTATCCGGCCGCTGGTCTTGATGAGAGCAAGCCGTTCTACCGCAATGACTCGATCAGCTTTCTGACTGCCGCTGCGGCGGCTGGCCTGCCTGCCGCAGTGTGCAGCACGATCGCAGAAAACCTCGATTCTGAAACGCGGGATTTTCTGGTGGCGAGGGGGGTCGCTCCTATGCAGGGTATTGGCGATTGCGTGCGCGCCATTGCCGCCGCCGCCGCTTATGGAGCGGCGCGGTGCCGACTGCTCGCCGATGCGCCGCCACCTTTGATCCCTGCGGGTGGTGCTGATCCGAATGACAGGCCGGCCAATCCGGTGATGCTGGATGAGGCGGCGGCCAAATCCTGTCTGACTGGTTGGCAGATTGATGTGCCTGAGTCTCTGGTTCTTGCCGCGCTGCCGGCGACACCACCCGTGCTGCCATCCGGGCTTGACTATCCGCTTGTTGCCAAGGCGCTCAGCCCAGACCTGCCGCATAAATCGGAGATTGGTGCGGTGATTCTTGATATCGGATCAGCTGAGGAGATGCTGGCCGCGCTAGCCGGGATTGACGCCAATGTTACCCAGCATGCGCCCACCGCGCGCAGAACCGGCTTTCTAATCGAGGCGATGCAACCGCCGCCTCTCGGCGAGCTGATGCTCAGCCTGCGCCGCGATCCGACCTTCGGTCTTGTGCTGACGCTGGCATCTGGCGGGATTCTGGTCGAGCTTCTGGACGACAGTGTCACTTTGCTGCTGCCGGCATCTGATGATGTGATCACTGCCGCAATTGACCGGCTTGCCATGGCCCGGGTTCTGAAGGGCTATCGCGGCGCGGCGAGGGCTGATTTGGCGGCCCTGATCGGCGTCATCAACCGGCTGGCCACGGCGCTGGTTGATGATCCGGCGCTGTCGCTTGTGGAGATCAATCCACTGTTTATCGGCGCCGACACTGTCACCGCCGTTGACGCGGTTATCATGCGCATTACCGCATGACGAACGGGTTGGCCAGCGGCTCATCCGAGGTGTTGATCCAGGCAGTTTTCGGCCGCGTGTAGTCATAGATCGCCTGCATGCCGCTCTCCCGCCCATAGCCCGACTCCTTGTAGCCGCCAAACTCGGCAATCGGCGAGACGACGCGATAGGTGTTGACCCAGACAATGCCGGCCCGCAGCGCCTTTGTCATGCGCATGGCGCGTGCGCCGTTCTGGGTGAATACGCCGGCCGCCAGCCCGAATTTGCTGTCATTGGCCAAAACTGTCACCTCATCCTCATAGTCAAAGCGCAGCACGCTCAGCACCGGCCCGAACAGCTCGGTATCGACAATGGTCATCCTCTGGTCCGGGCAGGCAATGATCGTCGGCTCATAGAACCAGCCCTTGTGTATTGTTTTTGGCCGCTGTCCGCCACTCAGCACCGTTCCGCCCTGCTCCTTTGCCAGCGTCACCTGTGTCTCGATATGCTCGATCTGCGCCAGCGTCGCCAGCGGTCCCATCTGTGTGTCCTCGGCCAGCGGATCACCAATGCGGATCGTCGCTGTCACCTCCAGCATGCGCTGGAGAAACTCATCGGCGATGCTGTTATGCAGATACAGCCGTGATCCGGCGACACAGCTCTGGCCGCTCGCACCGAAAATCCCGGCGATGGAGCCATTGACCGCGCTCTCGACATTGGCGTCGTCAAAAACGATGAAGGGTGATTTGCCGCCAAGCTCCAGCGACACCTGGGCGAAATTCTCCGCCGAGTTGCGCACCACATGCCGGGCGGCTCCGGTGCCGCCGGTAAAGCTGATTCGCTGGACCAGCGGATGCGATGTCAGCACCTTGCCGCACGGGTCCGCATGGCCGGTGACGATGTTGATCACGCCGGGGGGAAAGCCTGCCGCTTCGACCAGCTTGCCAAATTCCAGCATTGCCGCCGACGCATGCTCAGACGCTTTCAGCACCACAACGTTCCCCGCCGCCAGCGCTGGCCCGATCTTCACCGCGACCAGAAACAATTGCGAATTCCACGGCACCACGGCGGCCACCACCCCAAGTGGCTCGCGCAGGGTGATCGTCATCATATCCGGCTTGTCGATAGGCAATGTCTGGCCACTGATCTTGTCGGCACATCCGGCATAGAACTGAAAAAACTCGGCAATATATTTTGCCTGCCACCGTGTTTCCTTCAGCATTTTACCCGTGTCGATCGTCTCAATCCGGCCAAGATGCTCGGATTGCTCATCCAGCAATTCGGCCAGACGGCGTAGATATTTGCTCCGTGCTGTTGGCGTCAGGCTGGCCCATTCGCCGCTGCTAAAGGCGTCATGCGCGGTTTCAACGGCGCGGTTGATATCATCGGCGGTGGCCTCGGGGATGCTGCACCACGCCTGTTCGGTCGCCGGGTTGATACTGTCGAACCGGGCGCCGTCGCTGGCGTTGACCCACTCTCCATTGATCAGCATGCGATAGTGAACTGGCTCAGACATTTACCTCTCCCTAAAAAAATGCCCGTCATCCGACGCGTGGATTTCAAACATGTGCGATGGTTGCATAATTTAATCGCCAAGAAAATCCCCCGCCAGCCCGCGTCTGGCCATTCTGAGGGTTTGAGGGGGCTTGCACCGCAAATGCAACATCTTCTAGGCTTGGCGATGAACTCTAACAGCGGACTCCAAACAATAAGCGAATCCAACCATCAAAGGACTCCAACAGGGAACTCCAATTAAGGCTGCATAAATTTTTTAGTAAGGCACTGATGACAAGTGAGGCAATGATGGCAAAACAGGTGATTGGCGGGCCGGTCGTAATCAATGGGCGCACCCTGTCACTCTCGCGTGCAGTACGCGCTGGCGATATGGTTTATCTGACCGGGCAAGTGCCGATGCGGGATGGCGCGGTGATGACTGATGGCAGCATAGAAGATCAGACCCGCGCCGTTCTCGATGATATCGCTGCGACGCTGGCGCTTGCCGGCTGCGCTCTGGAAGATGTGGTCAAATCCATGGTCTGGTTGACCTCGCGCGATGATTTCCCCGGCTTCAACGCTGTCTATGCCGAATATTTCCCGCATGAGCCACCGGCGCGCTCAGCGGTACTCAGCGATCTGCTGGTCGATGTGAAGATCGAGATTGAGGTGATTGCCTATCATCCCCAAATCCCCACAACCTCATCCGGGGATTGAGTGATGACAAACGCCCCCCAGATGCCCACCCCGATGGTCAGCCATGCGCCCATCCATTGTGCTGATGGCACCGCCTGTCAGATTTTTGGCCCGGATGCGGCCCTATCACCCCCACGGCTACCTTTGATCCTGATCCACGGCCTTGGTCTCAATCAGGCGATGTGGCGCGAACAGACGCCCGCCCTGTCGCAAGACCGGCAAATCATTACCTATGACCTCTACGGCCATGGTGAGTCGCCCGCGCCGCCCGAACCCCCCTCGCTGGCACTCTTTGCCCGCCAGTTTGCGGGCGTCATGGCGCATTTTGATCTGCACCATGCGATCATTGCCGGGTTTTCGCTTGGCGGCATGATTGTCCGGCGGATCGCCATGGATTTGCCACATTTGGTCAGCGGTCTTGCCATCCTCAATTCACCCCATGCCCGAACCAAAGCCGAACAGGATGCCATTCAGGGGCGCGTTCATCAGGCGGCGGCGGCCGGGCCGGGGGCCACAATTGACGCGGCGCTTGAACGCTGGTTCACGCCCGGCTTTCATGCGGCTAATCCGGCGATCATGCAGGATGTGCGTGATTGGGTGCTGGCCAATGATCCACAAATCTATCCCGCCATTTATCAGGTGCTGGTTGGTGGCGTTGCCGAGCTGGTCGCGCCATCCCCGCCGATTTCCGCACCCTGCCTTGTTCTAACCGGGGATGAGGATTACGGCAACAACCCGGCGATGAGCGCCGCCATAGCGGCAGAGATTGCAGGGGCCTCACTGGTCATTCTGCCGGGTCTGCGCCATATGGCGATGTGTGAGGCGCCGGACATTTTTAATCACCATTTGTCACAATTCTGTGCCACCATCCCCCGCTGATTCGAACCAACCTCGCTGGAGCCTCCGATGAAATTGACCATCCGCAAGATTGTAACCTACAAAGAAACCATTCTGGTCGAGGGTGGGCGCGATGCACCCCGGCCGCTGGATATCTTCGCTGCGGCGGCGATCGTCAAAAACCCTTGGGCCGGGCGCGGCTTTGTCGAAGATCTATCCCCCGAAATTCAGGCTTTTGGCCCCATTCTTGGCCAGCGCCTGACGGATGAGATGCTGAAGATGGGTGGCGGCGGTGACGCCATTGAGGCATTTGGCAAGGCCGCCATGTCGGGCACCGATTGTGAGCTTGAACATGCCTCGGCGCTGATCCACACGCTGCATTTCGGAAATTTCTTTCGCCAAGCGGTCACAGGCAAAAGTTATCTCGGCTTTACCAATACGCGCGGTCCAGCCAATACCCAGATTAACATTCCACTTATGGATAAAAACGACACGGGCCGCCGTTCTCATTATCTGACTGTGCAGATGACGGTCCATGATGCGCCTGCCGCTGATGAGTTGATTGCCGCTTTTGGCGGCGCTAACGGTGGACGGCCGCATCATCGCATCGGTGATCGCTACACCGACCTTGCAGCAATAGGTGCTGATGTCAAAAATCCAGCGGGTGTGTGAGGTTTATTGGGATGAATTCATGGCTAGTTTGCAGTTAGGGTATTGGGAAATAAAATCTATTTGAACCCTTTGGATACGAAAGTGAGCTTACTTTTGGTCAGTTTTTTTGAGTTTCGGTCTGTATTTCTATGTAAAAGACTTGATCAAAGATGATTAAACGCTTGCCAAAGTCAGTTCTTAACCTTTTACTTAGATCATCTAGAAAAAATTCTTTCGGGAGGATGAAGTGGAAGAACCAAGAAATCCAATAAATGATATTTCTACCGAAATATCAGATAAAGAAAATCAGATAAAGGCAGAAAAACTGCAGGCCGGTTTTCTTGCTGGAAACGTTAGCCGTCGTGGATTTATGACAGGTGCCGTGGCGCTTGGTGCGACGTTAGCTGGTGCCTCGACAATCGTTGAGCAGGCGTTAGCCGCAACACCGAAAGCTGGAGGACGCCTCAAAATTGGAATTACTGGCGGTTCTACAAGCGATACCCTTGATCCTGGTCAAATTTTGGATGCATTTAATATCAATGTGTTGATGGGCCAAACCCGCGGAAATATGACACGAATAAGGCCCGATGGACAAATTGAAGGGGACCTTTGTGAGAGCTTTGAAGCTTCGAACGGAGCTAAGACCTGGAAGTTTAATGTTCGCCAGGGAGTTGAATTTCATAACGGTAAATCAATGACATCAGAGGACGTGGTGGACTCAATTCGCCATCACATGGGTGAGGATTCTACTTCTGCCGCTAAAGGCATCGTTGCGGGTATTAAATCCATCAAGGCCGACGGTAAGTACGGTGTAGTAATGGAGTTGAATGAGGGTAACGCTGATATCACAATGGCGTTGTCGGACTATCACCTAAACATTTGCCCCTCAAATGGGGATGGTTCAATCGACTGGCAGTCAGGCGTTGGAGCTGGGGCATACGTTTTGGAGGAATACGACCCTGGCGTTCGCGCTTTCACGACAAAAAATCCAAACTTTTACAATGCGGATACCGAAGCATGGTTTGATGAAGTTGAGACAATAGGCGTCATCGATCCGACGGCAAGAATGTCAGCGCTTTCAACCGGTGCCATTGACTGTATAAATAATGTGCCGCCCAAAACGGCAGGTCGTCTTGGTAAGATGATGAACGTCAAAACCCTCATTTCTACAGGTAACAAACAAATCACGCTTCCAATGCATTGTGACAAAGAACCCTTTACAGATCCAAACGTGCGAAATGCTGTAAAACATATCGTCAATAGGCAAGATTGGTTGGACAAAGTCCTTTATGGCTACGGTGAACTCGGCAATGATAATCCGATAGGTCCGGCTAATATATATCGGGCAACCACCGAAGAGCTGCCTCAGCGTGAATATGATCCAGAATTGGCTAAGTCACTGTTAAAAAAGGCTGGCCATGACGGGCTGTCTATAAAGTTCCATGCAGCTGACACCGGTTTTGCTGGTGCGGTTGACGCTGGTTCTCTTATGGCTGAGTCTGCAAAGGCTGCGGGTATCAACATCGAGGTTGTTCGTGAGCCAAATGATGGTTATTGGTCGAACGTCTGGACCAAAAAGGCGTTTTCTGCGTGTTATTGGAGCGGCAGACCGACGGAAGATTGGATATTCTCTCTAATCTATGCATCTGACGCTAAATGGAATGATACCAATTGGAAAAACTCAGGCTTCGACAAGTTGATGCTTGAGGCGAGAGCCGAAACAGATCAAGCGAAGCGCCGCGCTATGTATGTCGAGATGCAACAAATCCTTCATACTGATGGAGGCCTTTGCTTGCCATTGTTCCAATCTGAAATTATGGGATATCGCACTTCAATCGGAGTTCCAGAGCAGGTTGGCAATGACTGGGAGTTGGATGGTCACCGCTGCGCTTTGCGTTGGTGGAAAGCATAGCAACAAAGTGCATTTCCAAAACTTATCCGAGGAGAGCCGGTCGGTTGGCTCTCCTCTCATCCCATCCAAAGAATTTATGTTCAATCTATGATTAATAGCAGGAACGCTGATTCTCAGTCGTTGGTGTAAAGTTCTTAAAATCAATGCCATGAACAATTTAATATTAATGATCACAAAGAGGGTAGCGCTCGGCGTCCTCACATTGATACTTCTCTCATTATTAATTTTTCTTTCCGTGGAAGCATTGCCAGGAGATCTTGCGCAGGAAATTCTGGGTCAACAGGCTACCCCTGAGGCTGTTGCGGCGATCAGAAGAGATCTTGGCCTGGATTTGCCTCCTCATACACGCTACGTGAATTGGCTTGGTGGTATGCTGCAGGGTGATTTTGGAAAGTCTCTGGCCCTAAAGCGCCCGATCATTGATTTGATTGCGCCCCGTCTGCAAAATACGCTTTTTCTGACTCTGTATACCGCTTGCATCGCTGTGCCCCTTGCAATTTTACTCGGGATGATGGCCTCGTTATTCCGTAATAGCTATTTCGACAGAATTAGCAACGCTACTGCACTGTCAGCTATTTCGATGCCGGAGTTTTTTGTTGGCTATATCTTGATTTATTTTCTGGCTTTATCCGGCTACTTTCCGTCGATGGCTAATATTACTCCATCCACACCATTGTTTGAAAAGCTTTATGCATGTTTTCTGCCTGCTTTGACGCTGACCTTGGTTGTGACCGCTCACATGATGCGAATGACACGAGCAGCAATCATAAATATTCTGGCGCTACCCTACATCGAGATGGCTCACCTAAAAGGTGTGCGGCCCTCCCGTATTATTTTCAGACATGCTCTTCCTAACGCGCTTGCGCCTATTGTAAATGTCGTAGCACTGAATATGGCCTATTTAATAACTGGTGTTGTTATAGTGGAGATTGTTTTTGTATTCCCCGGCCTGGGGCAGTTGATGGTTGACGGTGTGAGATTCCGCGATGTGCCTGTAGTTCAAGCCTCTTCATTGGTTTTTGCGAGTGCTTATGTAGGCCTCAATTTGTTGGCAGATATTATCTCAACTGCAACAAACCCGCGTTTGATGCGGCGGAAATAGGGACCCTACTAGATGAGCCTTTTTTCTGTCATGATCTGGTTGCCAGTTGCAGTGATCTCGTGTTTGGCAGCTGGATGGCTATTCCAGCAGGCATTGATCCTGTCAGTCAATGAAACCACCGCGAAATTTCTCAGGACAGCCCCACTAACGGCAAGTTTTGGATTGCTCACTATCATTCTATACATAACATTTGCTGTCTTCGCTCCGTTGATTGCTCCCTACCAACAATATGAAATTCTTGCGGGTGCGTTCGAGCCTTGGGCGTACCCATATCTCTTGGGCACAGATAATCTTGGGAGAGACGTTTTATCGCGGTTGGTTTACGGCGCGCGCAACACGGTTGGTATAGCGTTTTTGATAACAGCTCTTGCATTTGTAGTCGGCACTGTTCTCGGAATATACTCTGCCTTGAGGGGAGGTTTAGTAGATCAACTGTTCGGACGTTTCATTGATGTACTAATGGCAATACCCACATTAATTTTCTCGCTACTAATGCTGACAATTTTTGGCACTTCAGTGCTTTCCTTAGTACTTGTAATTGCTACGATCGACTCCACCAGAGTTTTTCGGATCGCTCGGGCTGTAGCACTAAATATAGTGGTTCTGGACTATATAGAAGCAGCTAAATTAAGAGGTGAGAGCACAACTTATCTCATAGTGAGGGAAATTTTGCCTAACGCCATGGCACCGCTTGCAGCAGAATTTGGCCTGAGATTTTGTTTTGTTTTCCTGACTATCTCGTCATTATCCTTCCTCGGTCTCGGGCTGCAGCCGCCTTTAGCTGATTGGGGTTCCATGGTTCGCGACAACGCAGAACTTATTAGCTTTGGAGATGTTACGCCGCTGATTCCCGCAGGTTGTATCGCGGTCCTGACGATTGCTGTCAATTTCGTTGTTGATTGGTTGCTCCATCGCGCCAGCGGTCTAAAAGATTAGGAGGCGTTGATGTCAAAAAAAACTAACACCGCGCCGTTGCTCAACATGCGCAATGTTCATATCAAAGGGCTGAGTGATGAGAAATGGGTCGATATCATTAATGGTGTCGGTCTCGACCTCAACCGCGGTGAGGTGCTTGGCCTGATTGGCGAGTCTGGGGCTGGCAAATCAACCCTTGGGCTTGCGGCGATGGGGTTTTGCCGTGATGGCTGCAAAATTACCGATGGTGCTATCGAATTTGACGGGCTTGACCTGCTCAACCAGAACCGCCAACAAATGCGCCAGCTTCGAGGCCGGCGGATCGCCTATGTAGCGCAATCAGCGGCAGCCAGCTTTAATCCAGCTCACCGTTTGATTGACCAGTTTTGCGAGGCACCGCTCAAGCATGCGGTCATGGGCCGAGCTGAGGCTGAGAACTACGCCACCAGCCTTTATGAGCGAATGAATTTGCCTGATCCGGATGAGTTCGGGCTTCGGTATCCTCATGAGGTGTCTGGTGGCCAGCTACAGCGCGCAATGACGGCGATGGCGCTGTCTTGCCGTCCGGATTTGATCATTTTTGATGAGCCGACAACGGCGCTTGACGTCACCACCCAGATCGAAGTACTTGCTGCGATCCGTGATATCGTCAAACAATTTAACACGGCGGCCATTTATATCAGCCATGACTTGGCCGTCGTGGCGCAGATGGCGGATACCATAAAGGTGTTGTTAAAAGGAGATGAGGTCGAACAAGCGACAACGGTGAAGATGCTGAAAAGCCCGGTGGAAGATTACACCAAATCGCTTTGGGCAGTGCGTAAATATGCACGCGCTGAGCAGCAGCCTGTGGCCAGCCTGCAACCGGTGATCGAGATCAGCAACGTCACAGCTGGCTATTCACCGCGTCAAGACATTCTCGAAAACGTCTCTTTTGTCATTCACAAGCGCCGCACGGTGGCCGTTGTTGGCGAGTCAGGTAGTGGTAAGTCGACCACGGCGCGAGTGATAACCGGCCTTCTAAAGCCGCGCATAGGCACTGTCCGCTTTAACGGAACACCACTTCCTGCTGGCTACCAGGATCGTAATCGTGACCAATTGCGCCATGTCCAGATGATCTATCAAATGGCCGATACCGCTCTCAATCCAAAGCTGCGGATCCGAGACCTGATCGCTCGGCCAGCGGCGATGTATCTGGGTCTGTCGGGCAAGGCGCTTAATGAGCGTGTGCGCGATCTTTTGCGAATGATCGAGATGGAGCCGGATCAATATATTGACCGCCTGCCTTCCGAATTATCGGGCGGGCAGAAACAGCGGATCGGCATCGCGCGGGCGATTGCCGCCGAGCCTGGCTTCATCATCTGCGATGAGGTAACGAGTGCGCTAGATCAGCTTGTGGCCGAGGGGATTCTCAAATTGCTTGATAGATTACAGAGCGAGCTTGATCTCTCCTATATGTTCATCACCCATGACCTTGCGACAGTTCGCGCCATTGCCGATGAGGTTGTCGTGATGAAAGATGGTCTTGTGGTTGAACATGGGCCTAAATCGGAAATGTTTGTTCCACCGCACCATCCTTATACTGAATTGCTGCTTGGTTCGGTGCCTGAGATGGATCCAAAATGGCTCGACAGGCTGCTTGAGAGTCGCGGTGTCGACAATATCGGCGATGCCGCCATAGCCCGGATGAAGTAGCCCGTTAAAGGGGCTGTCTACTTGGTTATCAGGTATTGGAAGTGTTGAATAAGTAAAAGGCAGTCGCCCCGTGCCTGCGATGAAGGAGACCAACAATGGAAGAAGCCTTTGCCACCCGCAAATTGATCAAACCGGCTGAACTAAAAGCCTTGAACGCCAAATCTAACCTGTGCGGCGGGATGCAAATGGCCAGTCACCTTGGCCTGATCGCCGGCCTTGCGGCCCTGCATTATCTGGTAATGGGAAGCTGGTGGGTGCTGGCAACCGGCTTTGCCCTTGGCGTGACGCTCAACTTTCTCTATGCCGCACAGCATGAATTGTCCCATTGGTCGGTGTTCAAGACCAAGGGGCTGAACGAATTTTTCGGCCGTGTCATTGGCTTTGTCATGCTCTTTCCCCGTGATTACGATCAGGTCATGCACTTTGCCCATCATCGCTGGACCCAGGATTGGGAGCGCGATGGCGAATTAACGCGTGAGCCCTACACATGGCAGAGCTTTGCCAAATGGATGCTTGGCACGACCTATTGGTACAACCGCGTTGTCGGCATCATCAGACGTGCGCGCGGTATCATCATTGAGCCTTATATCGGCGCCGCGCATGAGGCCCGCATCATTCGCGAATCCCGCCTGCATCTGCTTGGCTATGCGGTGATTGCCGGCCTGTCGCTCTATTTTCAGAGCTGGGCCACGCTGACCTTCTGGCTGTTGCCGATGCTGCTGACTAAGCCGGTACATCAGTTACAGAACTCCATTGAGCATCTGGGGCTCACTCACAAAACCGATATCCTGCAGAACACCAGATCGACCCGGACAAACGCCTTCATGCGCTGGCTGTGTTGGCAGATGCCCTATCACACCGCTCATCACAGCTACCCATCCGTGCCATTCTGGCAGCTCCGTAAACTTGATCATCTGCTTGATCAGCGTGGCGGCGAGATTCACCGCATGGGCTGGATTGAGTTCCAGATTGAGGCCTTCCGCCGTCTTGCCAGCAAGGATGAGAGCCAATGGCCGGAAAATGAGGTGTGGATCGTGCCGTCGCCATCTGGCAAACAGGGCAAACAGGTCAAGCTGGAGGCTTAACACTGCGCCCAAATTTAAGCGCCCAAAAATAAGCGTTGAGACCACCAGCGCCGGACCCGTCACTGATCACCGCTCTCAAGGGGAGGCGCACATGCGTTCTTTGAAATTTTACACCTCGCTCTGGGCGATGATGCCGCATGACCAATCCGGCACCATTCTGCCCTATGAAACCATCTGCCGGATGGTCGCCGAGGTCGGCTATGACGGCATGGCGCTTGATCTTGGTGCCGGTGACGTGGCACAGGCGCGCGAGGTTCAGCCCCATATGGCGCGTGCCGGTCTGACCCCGCTGATTGTCGCCTTTCCCAAAACCATTGAAGGTCTTCGTGAGACCCTAATCATGGCAAAAGATTTTGACGCGCCCTTTGTCGATGTCATTGGTCAGGTGATGCCGCTTTCTGTCGAGGGCATGATCCCAGTGATTCGCCGCTGGATAGATATGTCCGATGAAATTGGCATGCCGATCCAGTTTGAAACCCATCGCAACTGCATCACCAATGATCTTTATGCCACGCTCTGTCTGATTGATGCAGTTCCGGAAATGCGGCTCTGCGCCGATCTATCGCATTTTGTTGTGGACCGGGAGTTCAAACTTCCACTTGACCACCGCGATCAGGTGCTTATACAGCGCATTCTGGACCGTTCCGACAGCTTTCAGGGCCGTGTTGCCAGCCGCCAGCAGATCCAGCTTCAGCTTGATTTCCCACAGCACCAGAAATGGGTTGAGCTGTTTCAGGGCTGGTGGCATGACGGGCTGAAAAGCTGGCGGGCGCGCAATGCGGCTGGTGACTGCGTTTTTCTGTGTGAATTGGGCCCCCCCGAATATGCGATGACAGGGTCAGATGGCCGGGAGCTGTCAAATCGCTGGGAAGAGGCGTTGACGATCAAAAACTGGGTCGAGGATATCTGGGTCAGGCTCGAGGCAAAGCCGGTTTCTGGTTCAAAATAGGAATTATCCTAAAAAACATTGTCATTTTGCAAAAAGTAGGACATCCCCTATCTCATGTTTGGCCGGGAAAGTCCGGCTGACCTGGACCACGGGTGCGGCCCGAATAAAGGTGATGCAACTGGACACATCACTAAACGTATCATTGGCCACATAAATGAACGTAACACCAAAAAAGAAGCCCGGAAATGCTTTATCGCTTTTTGCTGTAGCGCGTCTGTCTAGCGGCGGGCGGCTATTGCAATTGCCAATACGCACATTAGCTCGAACATCAATGAAACGCCAAGCCAGGCGGTGCCACCGTCGGCGTCAAAAGGCGGTGAGACCTCGACAAGATCGGCTCCTACCAGATTGACACCGTTCAATTCGCGCACCACCCGCTGGGCCTGATGGCTGTTAGGGCCACCAATTTCTGGCGTTCCGGTGCCGGGTGCATAGGCGGGATCGACAAAATCAATGTCATAGGAACAATAGGTCGGGTGATCGCCGACAATGGCTCTGGCCTCGTCCATGATTGCCGGAATGCCGCGATCAAACAGTTCCTCAATTCTAATGACCCGCACGCCTTGCGCCTCGCCCCATTCGATATCGTCATAATTATAGGCGGTGCCACGGATGCCGATCTGTACAATCTTCTTCGGATCGAGCAGCCCTTCCTCAATGGCCCGCCGGAACGGGGTGCCATGGGTATATTTGAAACCGCCGAAATAGCTGTCGAACAAATCGGTATGCGCATCGAAATGGATCATAGCCAGCGCCCCGCGCTCAGGTCTGCCAGCTTTCAGGCCGCGCAGCACAGGCAATGAGACAAGATGGTCACCACCGGCTGTCATCGGCGCAATGCCGCGTCGGCTGATCTCGCTGTAGAAAGAGGTGATCCGCGCCATGCTGTCGGCTAGGTCGATCGGGTTTGGCCCGACATCGCCTAGATCGGCGCAATTGACCGTGGCAAAGGGGTTCACTCCGGTCACCGGATTCAACGCTCGGATCATTGTTGAAAGATCGCGTAATTGTCGGGGGCCATGGCGGGGGCCGGGCCTGTTGGTCGTTCCGGCATCCCAGGGCACGCCAACCAGCCCCATCTCGACCTCGTCGATGCGGGGGGCGTCAAGCTCAAGATGCGGCAGGCGCATGAAACTTGGCATACCGGCAAAACGCGGCATTTCGATCGCCGAAACCGGTTGAAAAAAGGCGTCATCGCCGGATGAAGCCGCATTGGGTGTGTCTGTCTTTTTGCTCATCACCGCGTCCTGTCTGCTGTTCGCCACCTGTATGCCGGGAGGGTGCCGGGAATTTGCCTATAGTCTGATAATAACAGTCTGACATGCCGCTTTCATTGCGGCCACTGCTTTGTTCTGACTGGATCACCGGATTGAATTACATTTTCAGGCTTGGCAGCACCCAATGTGCAGCTAAGCTGAACTGTGAAAGGCGCACAGGATAAGAAGCGCAAGACACGAAACACAAGACACGAAAGACAAGACATAAAATACCGCCCTTCACCGTGACTGGTGATTTTTGATGAAAGGAACAGGCAGATGGCCAAACAGCATGATGCAAGCATGATGAACAACCTCTATTGGTGGGGGGTGCCAACCCTGTTCCGCTGTCCCCAAGATGATGTCGCCACCGCCGACATTGCGCTTGTCGGGGTGCCGCATTCAACTGGCAATGGCACCACTGAACGGGACCAGCATCTAGGCCCCCGTGCGGTGCGCAACATGTCGGCCCTGCAACGCCGGGCGCATGGTGGATTCGGTTTTGATCCCTGGGCCATCACCACCATTGTTGACGCTGGTGATGTGCCGTTTCCCCGCGCCAATGACAATGAGGATTGCATCCAGCGGATCACCGATTTCTACCGGCCGATTGACGCTGCCAACACACGGCCGGTGTCAATCGGAGGCGATCACTCGATCACCGGCGGCATCATTCAGGCGCTTGGCAATGGCACCCTGACCGGCGGTGAGAAGGTCTGTTTCCTGCATATTGATGCGCACACCGATGTGTTCACCAAGGTTGATCATTTTCTGGGGGCGAAAAAATCGGCGGCGCATTGGGGGGCGTATCTTGTCGACCAGGGCCAGGTCGATCCCACCCATTCGATGCAGGTCGGGCTGCGCGGCCATCCCCGCACCCTTGACTGGCTGCAACCCTCCTATGATTACGGCTATAATGTTGTGACCATGGCCGATTACCGCCAGCGCGGGGCGCTTGATGTGATTGAACAGATCAAGACCGTTCTCGCCGGGCGGCCTGTCTATATCACCTTCGATCTGGACTGCCTTGACCCCTCGGTGGCCCCGGCGGTCTCCAACATTGAACCGGGTGTTAATGGCTTCACCATGGATGAGGCGGTGGCCCTTTTGCATGCGGTCCGGGGGATGAACATTATCGGCGGTGATGTTGTCTGTCTGATGCCGACCAAGGACAGCCCGAACCAGATCACCTCGATGGTCGCCTCTGCGGTGATGTTTGAGATGATTGCGATGATCGCCGAGACTGTCAAAGCCCCATCCTGAGACATAATCTTGAGACATCCAGATTAATCTGGCAGATTCTCGCGCAGGAAACGCTGCCAGTTACCGGCGCAGATTTTCTGTGTCAACTCTGTGCCAAAACCGTTTGCCAGCATGGCGTCACCAAGTGCTGGCAAGCCGCTGCAATCATCAATGGTGGCGGGGATCACCGCGCCGTCAAAATCTGAGCCAAGCCCGACACCATCCTCGCCTAGCCGTAAGACCAGATGGTCAAGCTGGCGTAGGATCACCTCAAGCGGCGTGTCTGCCAGTTTTCTGCCATCATCGCGCAGATAGGCACTGGCAAAACAGGCACCAACAATGCCGCCGCGTTCGGCAATCGCGTCAATCTGTCGGTCGGTCAGATTGCGGGGGGCCGGACACAACGCATGGGCATTTGAATGGGTTGCCATCAATGGGCGCTCGCTGCACGCGGCTACGTCCCAGAAGCCGGCCTCGTTCAGATGTGACAGATCAACCAAAATACGCCGTTCGTCACAGGCGGCGACCAACGCCTTTCCGGCATCGGTCAACCCGTCACCCTGATCTGGTGAACCGGGAAAGGAGAAAGGAGCGCCATGACCAAATATATTGCTGCGTGACCAGAGTGGCCCGATGGACCGCACGCCCCGCTGATAGAGGATATCCAACTCATCGAGATTGTCGGAAATCATCTCGGCGCCCTCGATATGCAGAACGGCCCCGATCCTGTCTGAAGTTCTGTCCTGTGTTTTGTCCAGTGTTTTGCCCGTTTTTCCGACAACATCGCTCTTTTTGCGGCATGGGGCAAAATCGGTCTTGCAGATCAGATCGTAGATATCAATCATTTCGAGGCATTGTGTTAGCGCACGTTTCTGCTTGATCAGTCCTGCGGCCAGCATCTTGCGCTTGTCGGCGGGGATGAAGATTGCAAAAAAGCCGCCTGTCATGCGGCCTGCTGCCATCCGCTCGCGGTCGATATGGCCGCTGCCGTCAGACTCCAGAAAAGCGGCGGCACCCCAATCATCATGAAGCCACAGTCGCAGCAGCATATCATTATGCCCGTCAAAGAAGCTGACCGTCATCACTGTCCTTCCCGATGTTGATTCAGATTTTGATCTCGATTTTTATCTAGATGTTGATAAAGCGGTGCCAACTGTGTTTTTGCTAATCGCTCGGCCGGCATTTCGCCAGACTGGATCAATGCGTCATGTTTCAGCCCGAACAGGAACGGATACCATTCTCTGGCTAGTGGTGTTTTCCAGCGCCACAACAAATGCTCAATGGCGGCCATTTGTTCTGCATCCGGGCCTGGCAATATCTTTGGCATGGTCCCGCTGATCACCGGCGCATCGAACCAGGCGGCCACCGCAAAAAACGCATCTGGCACCCCATGGGCGCGGAGCGCTGCCTGCCAGCGGTGATTATGGTCACCTGCCTGCATCACCGACAGCAGCAACAAATCGCTTTCAACCATGCCGGTGCCGTTCAGCATCAACTCAGCGTTATCGGTGTTTCCGGCGTTTCTGGTGTTTCTTTGATAAGGCCCGACAAACAGGCGGCGCGGGCAATAATCATTGCAATAGAGATTGTCCCACCGCACCAGCCGGCTAAACCCGGCGGCCGTCACCGTACCATTGCCGGCGTCAAGCGTGGCATCACCTGCCACAATATGTGCGCCGCAATGGAACACTGTCATATCATCGGGCAGGGCGGCGGCCAGCTCCTGATAATGGCCTGCTGCCTCACGGCCCCCTCCGCCAGAAATTTCATCTGCATAGATCCGTGGCACAAGGCTGAGCGGCACACCGATCTCGCTGGCCAGCCTTACGGCAATCTCGCCATGGCATTGTGCTTCGCTGCGGCCAAGCCTGGCAAATGTTCCCGGCTCTGGATCGATATCGTCAAACATCAGGACAACGCCGTCCGCGCCTGCGTCAACAAGTTGATATGATTTTTCAACAAGGATTTTTAATTCGTTGATTTCATTATGAAAATCAAAATCAATTCCGGGGGCGATACCGGCCAGAACCTGAATGTTGCGTGTTGTGGCAAAGGCACAGAAATTGGCAAAGGCCGCGCACCATTTGGCGTCCCAGGCGGTGCGCCACTGGAGCCGGTGGCTGACATCCTCTTTCGGCGCATAGAGATAGCTACTCATGCCGAGGGTTGCCAGCTGGTCGATGATCCGGTGGCGTTCCTGCCAGGACAGGATACGGCCATAATAGCCTTCGATATAGCCGCGCATGTGTCGAGGAGATAACATAATCACAGTTTGGCCTGTTTCACCGCTGCATGCCAGTTCAAATCATTGCGCTGGTGGCGGCGCGTTACACGGAAAGTGGCTCGGCAGGCGCCTGACGGGTGATGGCAAGCGCCATGCCACGGCTGGACTTGGCCAGAATTTCGGTCATATGATCGCGCAGGACGGCAACACAACCTGCCGTAAATTCTGTATCTTCGGTGCATAAATGAAAGAAGATGGCACTGCCAAGTCTGGCAATTGGCGGCGCATCATTATGTCCCAGAACGACCAGCAGATCATAGCGTTTATCCTTCCGCCACAGCTGCTCATGGCGGCCGGGATAAGGGCGGCGCACCAGCTGGTTGTAGGCGGCATCGCCTGGATCATCGCACCAGCCAAGATCGGCGCTAAGCGGATAGGTCGGCAGATCTGTCACCGGTGCTGCCATCCGGTCGGGCCGAAAATAGACGCAGCGCATGACCCAGCTGCCAAGTGGCGTTGCCAAATCACCTTCACGCTTGGCGGCAGCATCGATCAGGCCGGATTTGCCAATGATGCAGGGGTAGCTGGTCCGCGCATCATCGATCGCATAGCCTGTTTGGCCCGGTGAAACTGTCCATCTGTTCATGTGTTTGAGCGTGACGGTCTGTGCGCACAGGGTCAAGTCCCAGACGTGATTTGCGGCAAGTCTGCCAATAGCAATTGCCTTTTGGGATGATCTGCGAATAGCATGAGGGTGTTTATAAGCGATTTTGAATACAATCATCGCAACGGGGATCGCTGCGGGGATGCAAGCTGGCATTTATAGCCTTGGGGAGAAATAGATGGCCAACGGACAAACGAGTTCATCACCAGGGATCGTAAGCGATTTCCTCTCATCCTATCTGGAGCCGCGCATGGCGCGGATCCTGCTTTTGGGGATGATCAGTGGCCTGCCATGGGTGCTGATCGGCTCGTCGCTGTCTCTCTGGCTAAAGGAAGAGGGGCTGTCGCGCAGCGCCATCGGTTGGGCCGGCTTGATTTTCAGCGTTTATGCAATCAATTTTCTCTGGGCACCGTTGATTGACCGGTTGCGGATTCCGGTGCTGACGTACCGGCTTGGCCACCGGAAAGCGTGGATTGTCACGCTGCAGGCGGTGATCCTTGTCTGTCTGTGTCTCTGGTCGACTCTCGAGGCGACAACATCGATGGCGTTGGTGATCGGTGCCGGCCTGATCATTGCCATCTGTTCGGCGACGCAGGACATTACCATTGATGCGCTGCGCATCGAACAGATTGACAGGGATGATAACAAGGCCATGGCCGCCGGGGCGGCGGTTGCCGTTGTCGGCTGGTGGTCAGGCTACAAGCTAGGTGGCATGCTGGCACTGATGATGGCCGATTATCTGCAAAAGGCTGGCATCGCCGATTATTGGCAGACGACCTTTCTATTTTTGGGCGTGTTGGTTGTGCTGTGCAATGTCGCTCTGATGTTTGTTCCGGAAACCGGCACTGCGGAACGCGCTGCCAGTCAGCGTGCGGCGCAGGATGTTATGGCCGATAAGATGGGCGGGCAGGGGCCAGTGGTCAAGCTCTTCAGCTTTGTTGTCACAACCGTTCTTGACCCGCTGCTCTCCTTTTTCCGGAAAAACGGCATGCAGATTGGGATCATGATCCTTGCCTTTATCTTTTTGTTCAAGATTGGCGAGGCTTTCATGGGCAAGATGTCGATCGTTTTCTACAAGGAAGTCGGTTTTTCAAAATCTGACATTGCCCTCTATTCAAAGGGTCTTGGCTGGATTACCACCGTGACCTTTACGTTGATTGGGGGGTTCTTTGCGTTGCGCACAGGTGTTGTTCGGGCGCTGTTGATTTCCGGCATTGCAATGGCTGGCACCAACATCCTGTTTAGCGTTCTTGCCTGGGTCGGGCCGAATGAATTGCTGTTCGCCTTCGCCGTCATTGTGGATGATCTTGCCGCCGCCTTTGCCACGGTTGCTTTCGTCACCTTCATCTCGCTGCTGGTGGATCGCAACTACACGGCAACGCAATATGCGCTGCTCGCCTCAATCGGAACCCTGGGGCGCACGCTGCTGGCCTCCTCGTCGGGGGCGCTTGTTGATGGGCTTGGTGGTGATTGGGGCCTGTTTTTCATCCTAACAGCGATCATGGTGATACCGTCACTGCTGCTGCTGTGGAAATTGCGCCACAGATTGCAGAATTTGGCGAAATAAACGGTTCGGCACAGGAGAAGGCGGTGGCAATCAGTCATACATCAGCCTGATTGCGGTAACGGGAGAGCCGGTGGCGTCGGCAAGGCGGGGCAGGGCGTCATCAATCCTCTCGCTTGTCACAGCATGATGATGGGCGTTGGCATGCAGCATCATCTGCCCAGATTGGCAAATGGCAACATGGCCCGGCCAAAATAACAGATCGCCACGCTCAAGCGTGGATGCATCGACAATTGTTCCCGCGGTTCTCGCCCAGCGTTCCTGATCACCGCTGTTGCGCGGGCACGCAATTCCCGCAGCCTGCAATGAGAGCTGCACAAGAGCAGAACAATCAAGTCCGTCATGGCTGCGCCCGCCATAGTGATAGGCGACACCAGCAAAGGTTTCGGCGACGCCCACATAATCGTCTGCTGGCGATGATTCTGCGCAGGCACAAGCTGGCAGATAGCCAGATCCGCCCCTAGGCAAGGCGATGCTGAGCCATTCGCCCTTCTCGTCGGTAATCATGACCCTGGCACCAAGTGACAGTTTCAGCAGACAGCGTGATTTAACATCGGGCGCCGCGCTGACAACCACCGCCGGGGCTGCGATCAGCTGGTGTTCATGTCCTTTATCGGTGTCTGAGGCTGGCGTCAGGGACAACGCCTGCACCCATCCCTCATAGCCATCTGTGGCCAATTTGACCCTGAGGTAACCATTATGCCTATCCAACACCTCCAGCGACTCACCAAAGAGACTTTCGGTTTCCAGCGCGGCCCCATCCTCTGGTTTGGCTAGCATCTCTGCCGACCCGGCTATGGGGGTCATTCTTGCTGTGATGCGTGTCTGCCACCATGCGGCGGCGTCAAAATTTGGGCAGGTCTTGTCCGTTTGGGTGGCATCACGATGGCCAACCACGCGGGCCTGTGGATAGCGTGCGGTCCAGTCACGCAGCAACAGCTCCAGACGGTTCATCTGCGCTGTGGTGAAATCGGTGCGACCGATCAGACAGACGCCAAGGCTCACATCGTTCACGCCCCTGACATGCGCGCCTTGCCAGAATTCGGGACGGCCTGCCTCGCACCGGCCATCGCGGCCAATGACATAATGATAGCCAATGCCGTCCCAGCCAAAGCCGAGATGCATGTACTGAATGTCAATGGCGCGCAGCTGTTCATCATCCGGCGTATCCGAGCAATGAACAACCAGC
The DNA here is from genome assembly GCA_902547925.1 of uncultured SAR116 cluster alpha proteobacterium. Taxonomy (GTDB): domain Bacteria; phylum Pseudomonadota; class Alphaproteobacteria; order Puniceispirillales; family Puniceispirillaceae; genus MED-G116. Next base: position 86,675 of record CACCQD010000005.1, read on the forward strand.
ATTTTTATGGCGTTAGGGTGAAGTGGTTGCATCTGTCAACAAAAGTCGGCTGTGGATCAGATGTCCAGCGTATTCTCCTTTTCCCATGCGGAAAAATGCGAAACATAGGAGTTCCATTCCTGCATCTTCATTTTCAGATAGGCTGTGGAAAACTCGTCACCGAGCGCTGTTTTCAATCCTTTGTCGCGGTCGAAGGCACGCAGCGCATCAAGCATGTTGAGCGGCAGTTTTGGTGCCCCGCGAACCTTGTGGCCCTCGGCATACATATCAATGTCATGGCGTTTTCCAGGATCAGCCTTGCTGCGCACGCCATCAAGGCCGGCGGCGATGATCACGGCCTGCAAGAGATAGGGGTTGGCGGCCCCATCGGGAAGTCGCAGCTCAAAGCGGCCGGGTCCGGGAATCCGCACCATGTGTGTGCGGTTGTTGCCGGTCCAGGTCACCGTATTGGGTGCCCAGGTCGCACCCGACATGGTGCGCGGGGCATTGATGCGCTTGTAGCTGTTCACTGTCGGGTTGGTGATCGCTGCCAGCGCGCTTGCATGTTTCATGATGCCGCCCAGAAAATGGCGCCCCTGTTCGGACAGGCCAAGCTCCATACTGTCATCTGCAAAGATGTTGGTTTTGCTATCCTTGTCCCAGACCGATATATGCGCATGGCAGCCATTGCCGGTCAGCCCTTCAATTGGCTTTGGCATGAAGGTGGCACGGAACCCATGTTTTTCGGCAACCGATTTCGTCATGAACTTGAAAAAACTGTGCTTGTCGGCGGTATTCAGCACATTATCAAACTCCCAGTTCATCTCGAACTGGCCATTGGCATCCTCATGATCGTTCTGGTAAGGCCCCCAGCCCAGTTCAAGCATATAATCACAGATCTCTGCGATCACATCATAGCGGCGCATCACCGCCTGCTGGTCGTAGCAGGGTTTGGCGGCAATATCATATTCATCGGAAATCTGCTCGCCATCCGGGGTCAGCAGAAAAAACTCCGCCTCGATGCCGGTTTTAACATGCAGGCCATCCTCTGCGGCCTCAGCGATTATGCTGTTCAATACGTTACGCGGAGCCTGTGCTACGGGTGCGTCTTCCATCATGCAGTTGGCAGCAACCCAGGCAACCTCTGGTTTCCACGGCAACTGGATCACCGAATTGGAATCCGGCACCGCGAGCATGTCGGGATGCGCAGGTGTCAGGTCAAGCCAGGTCGCAAAGCCGGCAAAGCCTGCGCCCTCAACCTGCATGTCGGCAATGGCCTGCGCTGGAACCAGCTTGGCGCGCTGGCCACCAAACAGGTCAGTGTAGGAAATCATGAAATATTTTACACCCTTGTCTTTGGCAAAATTTGCCAGATCAATGCTCATGGTAGCGTCCTTCCTTTTTATCTATGGAGTCTGTTTTATCTGCGGAATTTTCTTATCTGAGGAGTCT
>CACCQD010000006.1 GCA_902547925.1 uncultured SAR116 cluster alpha proteobacterium
TTTTCTTCTTGAAGTAATCACGAACATACGGGCGGGAAGCGACATAAGTCATTAAACAAACAAAGCCAAAAAATGCTGACAGCCAATACTCAGAAAGAGGAACCTGATATCTGTAAAAAACAACTGTTCCTCCAACCACTAGGAAGGACAGAAAAGTTGTCAAAAAGTTGATTGGATAAAGCTGCATACTCTTACCGATGACGTGAAGAAATCCAAAATAGACGCAGGTCAGTAATACTCCTACTCTGATTGCCGCTAGTCTATGAGGTGGAATTTCTGCGGAGGGGTCCAGCACCCAAGGAAAATAAAATGTTATGCCAAGCATGGCAGTCGCTGCGGCGGCTAGTGCCCAAATTGACATAAGGATAATTACAATGTTCGCAAATACTCGCATCATGTTCTGACTTTACCTTCTCAATATCAGCAACTGCACCAATCGCCATAATCCTCTGAACAGGATTGTCCTTACAATTGGATTTTGCAATAGCCGTTGTGCGTAGACACGGAGTCTTGGCACTTTGCGTATGACAAGCAGTGTGATGCCAACTGCAAGTGTGGATAGTAGGATTATCTTCAGCATTTCTTGAAACTGAAACCGCCAACTAGAAGTTTTCTATCAGGAGTATTGATTGCTCTAGAAATCTGGGAACGATGCAAGCCAAGGGAATCGAACCCCCAATTAATCATTACGAATGACCCGTTATACCATTTAACTAAGCGGGCATGGCGCGTGAGGCGCGTGAACGCCTAACTATTTATCTTGTTTCAGCTCTGGGTTCAATCATCGGCGGCTTTGCCTTTTGTCAAATTTTCAACTGCCCTGTCATCCGCCAGCCCCAACGGGGTCAGATGATCAGGCCTCTGCCATTCAAGCGTTGCAAAGCCGTCACAACTCAGGCAGTGGCTGTGCCATTCTGCGCTCATCACATGGCAGGTCTGACATTGCCAACCACGTGGCCGAATCGCGCCTCCTGCAGCGCGCAAAGCCATTGCTGCCTCAGTGCTGTTCTCACCCATCTCAGCAAGATGCGCAATCAGCTGCCACGTCACAACATCACGCTTCGCCTGAGCAATACCGTCGAGAAGCCGGCGCGCCTCTCCTTCGAGACCTGCCGCAAGCGCCGCATCGGCGGCCAATGTCTCTGCCTCGGCAACGTGGGCATGGCCGGTGCTACTGGCAAGCTTTATGAGCTTGGCGACGAACGCCCCCTCATTTACCTTCCACGCCTGTTTCAGCCGATCACTCAAAAGCGCATGCGGCACCGCAGAAAATCCGGTTTCAAGTATCTTTTCTGCCCTTCGCCGTTGACCTTTTCGCAAATGAAAATCTGCCAGGAGAATCGCCGCCGGCCAGAAACCAGGATCTGTCGCAAGTGCCAACCGCAACTGGCGGATAGCCTCCTTTTCGGATATTGTATTCAATGTCTGTTCGTTGTGATCTCCATCAAAAAATGGTCTTGCCTGCAAATAGGCCAGCGCCACCTTCTGCCGGCTGCGATCGCGCGGCGTGTCATTTTGCGGGCCGGTAAGCTCTTTGGCAGCAATCATCACCTCCAAGGCCGGTGCGGCATCTGACCAATTGCCGCGCGCCGCCTCCAGATGCAGAACCTGAGCAGCAGCCATTACTGATTTTGGTCTGAGTGATAAGGCACGCCGTGCGGCAGCGAGAGCCTCATCCAAACGATTGCCCTGATGGGCAAGGCGGGCAAGGCCAATATGGCCAAGAAAGGCGGTATCCTTTGCCTTTGTGAGTGACTGAAAATAACGGCCAGCGGCACGATGATCACCAGCCAAATGCGCTGCCTGCGCCGAGAGTAAATCAGTCAGTTGTGGCGCATCCAGCAGCCGCTGCGCCCGCATCGCCTGCCGCTTTGCCTCGCTGGCTTCCCCTGCCGAGACCGCCATCAGGCCAAGGGTCAGCGCCCTATGCCCAGCGGCGCCACGGCGTCGCCTCATATTGTGTCCAAGCCACCCCGGCAAAGTCACCAGCCGCCGCCGCAGCCGATCAGCGAAAACCATTAGAAAACACAGCATGATCAACAGCACAAACGCAAGGCTGGTGCGGATTTCAATGCGCCAGTCGAGCCATTCCAAATGCATCCGGCCGGGCTGCCCCATCAACCAATTGGCACTCGCCGCCGCGAGAACTAGCAAAACAACCAGCCAGATGAGGCGAAACAGCATCAGCCAACCATCCCAACGATAGCTGTAGTAAGGTCAGCCAGCGCCTTATCCAGCGCAAAGCGTGAAAGGGCATTTTGGTGCCAGCCCTCAAGACCGTCCACCGTAGGACCATTCCACATCTCGGCAATGCCTGCTGCCGCCGTAAGGTCACGGCGCGATAAAGCAAGATCAAAGCGGGCGAGTTGGTTGTGTGGATCATCTCCTGCGATGTTTGTTGATCGAAGCCGCAACATCTGACCAAGGCTGGCCCGCGCACGCTCAAACAGCGACGAATCGACACCAACCTCATTCACCCCAATGGCCATCGACGCTGCCAGTGTCACGCCGTCTGCAAGCAGACTGTCGGCCGGTGGCGGAGACGCATTGATGGCGGTGATCGCAGCTTTCACCGCCTGCTCCACAGACGCTGGCACGTTATCAGACTCAGCATAGGAAGACAGCGCCGGTGTCCAGCGGGCAAGCGGCCGGCCCGCAGCAGCATCGGACAACAACCCCATTACGACGAGGACAGCAATTTGATCCGACATTGTTTGCCCAGCGAGACTACTTCCTGCCGGCTCCTCTGTGGCGGCGGTATTGTCCTGAGCATCCACATCCAAAACGGGCGCCTCAGCAGCCAGAAATTCGGCAAGCTGCGTTTCAACATCATCAAGACGGACGACCATTGCTGACTGGATAGCCGCGAAATCATCCGCAGTGGCCCTCGCAGTTTCGTCTATTTTTACTTCAAATTCATCGGCCTCCTTTTGCAGGGCACTGGCCGTGATCTCAAGGTGGGAAAGACGTGCCTCGACAGCATCAAGGCGATCACCCAGCACGTCATTAAACTCCGTCAGCGCCTTGTCACGCGCACTCATGGCCTGTTCGGTATCGGTGTTAGTTTTGTAATAGAGGAAAGCCACACCAGCCACCGCCGCAAGCGACATGATAAGGGACACCATTTTCAAGCCAGAGACGCGGGTTGTTGTTGATGGCCGCGCCGGCCCATTTTGCTCACCGATCTGGCCGGGGGGATCAACCGTCTCCTTTTCAAACGCAGTACCCTCGACAACATCATCCAATGAGGGCTTTTTGTCGCCGCGATTGACCTTCGTATCATCTGCTCGCTTTGATCTAGCCATCATCCGTCACCATGGTTGCAGCCTGTTCTTCATGCTGACGATGATAGAACAAAGTCGCAATTGCCAAAAGCCGTGAGCGACGTGGTTTTTCTGCAACATGAGTCTGTCGCCAGCCAGAACCCACTGCATTGGCTATTGATTGGCTGCCGGCAATCAGCGTGATTTCGGCCCGGCGTGAGTCCAGCCTCTGTTCTTTGAGCAACTGGCAGAAGAGATGCACGCTGCGCGACGACATGGCGATAATGCCGCAGACGGCGCCCTCGCGAATCGGTTCTATCTCATTCATCGCAATATTTACCCGTGGCTGTGCGACATATATATCGAGCGTCTGAACATCATATCCATGTGCCGTAAGGGCCATTGCCATATCAAAACTCTTATCGACAGCTGCCGGCCATAAAATGCGCCCCTCGCGCACCGGAACATGTCGCAGGATCACTGGCACGAGCTCAGCGCCGCCACCTGATCCAGTGAAAATGCTGACAAACCCAGCTGCACGTGCCGCAGCCGCTGTCGCATTGCCAACAACAAAGGCCGGCACCCTTGCCCAATCAACAGTCCTCATGCCAGCAACGAAAGCTGAAACGGCGTGGCGACTGGTGAAAATAAGACCACATATTTCCTGCACATTTGGAAGCGGAGGTGCCAGCATCGCAATCTCCATCAAGGGCAAGCAGGCCGATACGACGCCGCGTCTGGACAGGGTGGCAGCATCGCGCAACGAGTCAGCAGCTGGACGTATGTTCAGGATCATCTGTGCCATTTTGCAATCATCTCAAACCACATCCCCTGCGATTTCTGATCAGCACCTGCGAGGCCATCGCGAATTGTTCTGGCAATCAGGCCAAAAATTTCCTGCCACCAGCATCAGTGAGCAGAGACGCACCAAGCTCCACACCAATGTTGGCCGCGTCATCCGCAGATCCCACAATCTGACGCCGATGGGCCGCCTCACCATCAGGACGCAGAATAATGGCATCAAGAATAATCATGCCATCATCACTATATCTGGCACTCGCCGCAATGGGCGTGTGGCAGGAGCCATCAAGATGAGCCAGAACAGCGCGTTCCGCCGTCACCTCGGCGGTGGCAATCGGACAATTCATTTCAGCAAATGCGGCACTGACAGATCTGGTCCGCTCATTAATAGGGCTGGCTATCTGCACAGCCAAAGCTCCCTGCGCTGCCGCCGTCGGCATCTCATCGCTGGAAAGCGGGCTGTAGGCGACATCAAGGCCGAGCCGTTTCAAGCCTGCAACAGCAAGGATGATGGCGTCATAATCTCCAGCCTCAAGTAACTCGATGCGCCGAATGACATTACCGCGAAGTAGCTTGATCTGGAGATCAGGGCGGTGATGCAACAACAGCGCACGCCGGCGTACCGAAGACGTGCCAATGACAGCCCCCTCTGGTAAATCAGCAAGGCTTTCACAACCGCCAAGAAGCGCATCACGCCTGTCTTCACGTGGCAGAACCGCAGCAATTTCGGTTCCAGGCGCAAAAATTGTTTCCATATCCTTCATCGAATGGATCGCGGCGTCAGACTCGCCGGCGAGGATGGCTTTTTCAAGTTCCTTGATGAACAGCCCTTTGCCCCCGGCATCCGCAAGTGACCTATCAAGCACCCGGTCACCATGTGTAGTAATTGGTTGGATTTCAGTGGCAATCGGCGCAAGTTTTCCCTTAACTAATTCCGCCTGGCACATCGCCAGCTGTGACGCCCGGCTGGCAAGGCGAAGGGGCGCGCGTTCAAAAACATTCAAGCTCTGTGTCATGATCCTATTATGTAGAGACCCTGACGCTTCATTGCAAAACAAAAGCTAGAGAAAATAAATGGCCCAGCATTCTTACGATTTGTTGCCAGATGGCGTATGCTTGACCTTCATCGGTACAATCACGGACAGCATATGCAGAACAGATTCATCATGCTCGGCATCGAGAGCAGTTGCGACGAGACCGCTGCGGCCATTGTCTGTGAAGACAAAACCATTCTTGCCAACCATGTCGCCTCGCAGATGGACATGCACGCCGAATATGGTGGCGTCGTTCCGGAAGTGGCAGCCCGCGCCCATCTTGATGTCATTGATCAGGTCATTGATGGCGTCCTTGGGAGTGCCGGGCTGAGCATTACCCAGATTGACGGTGTCGCCGCAACGGGTGGGCCCGGATTGATCGGCGGCGTATTGGTCGGCACCGTCACCGCAAAGGCAATCGCCGTGGCCAGGGGCATTCCCTATTTCGCGGTCAACCATCTTGAGGGGCATGCGCTGAGCGGACGTCTGAGTGATGATGTAAGTTTCCCCTATCTGTTGCTGCTGGTATCCGGTGGGCATACCCAGTTGCTGGCTGTGCACGGTGCGGGTCAATATGAACGTTACGGAACAACTATGGACGATGCCGCCGGCGAGGCCTTCGACAAGGGTGCCAAAATCATGGGGCTTGGCTATCCGGGTGGACCAGCCATCGAGAAATGCGCAAAAGACGGCAACCCTAAAGCCTTTCAGTTGCCGCGCCCCCTGCGCGGTGCAGCGCATTGCCATTTTTCCTTTTCCGGATTGAAAACGGCCTTTGCCCAGCGTCATGCGCAACTGGGGGAAACGAGCGGGGCCATCACCGACCTCGCCGCAAGCCTGCAGGCGGCCATTGCCGATTGTCTTGCCGATCGTACAAAACAGGCGATGCAGCGATTTGCAGCCAGCCATGGCCCGACGACTCTCGTCATTGCTGGTGGTGTGGCAGCCAATGCGACCATCTTTGCACAGCTTGAAAAAGAAACACTGAAAGCCGGGTTTGGGATTTCTGTTCCACCTGGTCATTTATGCACTGATAATGCCGCAATGATTGCCTGGGCGGCTTTGGAGAGACTTGAGGCGCCGGATAAATTGGATTTTGCGCCATTGCCACGCTGGCCACTTGATCCAAACGCCGCGCCACCACCGGGTCAAGGCGTGCGCAGCTGATTGGGCTGGCAGCAATAGGACGGAATGCAAATGAAACCACAGATTGTCATTGGTGGGGGCAGTTGGGGCATGGCCATTGCCACGGTGCTGACTGCCGCGAACACGGATGTAAGCCTATTTGTGCGGAACCCGGAGACGGTGCGGTTGTTGGCCAAGGGCAAATGCCGACAGCTGCCAGACCAGCCTGCTGTTGAACCACTTGCCGCAACGCTTGACCCAGATTGTCTGAGCGCAGCGAGCTTGATCTATGTTGTCGTGCCCGCAGGCGCCACGCAGGATGTACTCTCGCTTATCAAAGATAGGGCCAACCCAGAGGCTGGCATCATCTTTGCAGCAAAGGGCCTTGTTGCCGATCCATCCTCCGGTGGCAGGCTGCTGCCGGAGCTTGCTGTTACCGACCTTCCAAACTACCAAACCGGAGTCCTGTCCGGTCCAAGCTTTGCCGATGAGGTGTTGTCCGGCCTGCCAGCAGCCCTGACTATTGCGTCGCAGACACCTGCTCTGGTTGACGCCGTACAACAAAGCTTTACAAACAGTAATCTGCGCCTTTATGGCAATGATGATGCGATTGGCGTTGCGGTTGGTGGCACCATGAAGAATGTCATTGCAATTGCCGCTGGCTGTGCGATTGGTCTGGGATTGGGTGACAATGCAAAGGCCGCAATCCTAACTCGAGGTGTTGCCGAGATGGCGCGGTTTGCCGTCGCCGTTGGCGGACGTCTGGAGAGCATATATGGCCTCTCCGGCGTGGGGGATCTAGCGTTGACATGCTCTGGCCCGCATTCACGTAATATGGCCTATGGTATGGCAATCGGTTCAGAGCATTCACCTGACAAACGTCTGGCTGAGGGACGCCATACTGTCGCTGCACTGGCCAAGCGAGCAGAGACAATGGGTTTGGAGCTGCCAATCACCAATGCGGTGGACAGAGTCGTAAATCACGGTGATAATTTGCATGATGTTGTAACGGCGTTGCTGGCCCGACCGATTGGAAGAGAGGGCTGAGGCAGCGCAGGAAACGGAGCTTTGCCAACAGAGCCGGAGATTATGATGCGCTATTGGCTTTTAAAATCAGAACCTTCCAGCTGGTCATGGCAGGATCAGCTTGCCCGTGGCGACGCTGGTGAAGGCTGGGATGGTGTGCGTAATCATCAAGCCTCGAGCAACATGAAGGCCATGGAAATCGGGGACCTTGCCTTTTTCTATCACTCTGTCAATGAAAAACAGATTGTCGGCATCGTTGAGGTTATCGAACTTTATCACCCGGACCCAACCGACAAGAATGGACGTTTTGGCATGGTCACAGTAAGAGCGGTCAAAAGCATGACGAAGCCTGTGACTCTGGCAGACGTCAAGGCCGATGACCGGTTGCAGGACATGTCACTGGTGCGACAGGCGCGGCTCTCTGTGACGCCGGTGTCCCAGCCACAGTGGGAAATCATCCTAGAGAAGGGCGCAACCGGCCTTTAATCGCCCATGGCGGCACGTGATCTACGGACGAAATAGAGGTTGCGCAGATAAATGAACAGGCCAAGACCCTGGCCACTCATGAACACCAGGTCCTGTCGCCAGATGGCGTAGAGAAACAGCACCGATCCACCACCGATGGAGAAGTACCAGAAAGCGATGGGGATCACCGATTTAGCCTGTTTTTCAGATGAAAGCCACTGGATGATGAAACGCATGGCGAACAGCCCTTGGCCAGCAAATCCAACGACAATCATGATTTTTTCAGGCTGTTCAACAAGACTGTCTGGAAGAAAGGGCAGAAGCGTTGTCAAAACAATGGCCAACATCGTTGCCACTGCCTCAATCTGCTGGGCCAGATATACAACCGCTTGGCCAAACACACCACTCATCAATCTTTTTCCTTTGAATCGCGCGACCCCGCGCTGGTCGTAACCTCAATAACTTCACTTTGGCGCGGCGCGCGACGCAACAGCCAAATCACCCCAAAGATATCAGATATTCCCACCAGCAGGCGGTCCAGAACCTTGTATTTTGACTTGCCTTGGAACCGCGGTCTGTGTGCCACCGAAACACCTGTTACAAAACCGCCATGACGGCGCACCAGGCTCGGCATAAAACGATGCATGTGGTTGAAGAATGGCAGCTGCAAAAACAGATCACGCTGCAGGATCTTAATGCCACAGCCACTGTCTGGATGGGTGTCACCCAATAGCACACTGCGAATCCATTTTGCTCCGCATGAAGCTGCAAGCCGCCAGGTGCTGTCCTGACGCTTGGCCCGGATGCCAGCCGCCATACCCTGCGCCGGACCACCGGCAAGCAGCGCTTGTTCAAGATTAGGCAGATCAGCGGGCACATTCTGCCCATCGCCATCCAACACTGCGATAAGATCTCCGCGCGCGCGCAGCAGACCGGACCGGATCGCCGCACTTTGTCCAGCACGGCGATGATGCCGCAGAACCCGCAATTGCGAAATAGCCTCTTGCGTATCTGCCAACTCGGCAGGACTGGCATCATTGCTGGCATCATCGATGTAAATGATTTCGAAATTCCGACCAGACAAAGCTTCACAAATTTCATCGATCAGCGGGCGAATGTTGCCAGCTTCGTTCATCACCGGAACCAGGACCGATATCTCCAGCATGTTGGTAGTATCTTTTTCAAAGCGTTTGGGCATAGAGTTTAATTGCCAGCAGACATTGGTAATTGGAAAGCTTGAACTTCGACTCTGTTTAACGGGTGTGACTGGTGGCGTCAAACACCGCTTACTCAGACACTGACCGATACAGGAAAATCAGCACATCATTACCCTTTGAAACATTGAAGCCACTGATCTGATAGGGCGGTAGCAACTCTACACCAAGCCGACCTGCCATCTCCAGAAACGCCTCTCGTTGCCGGTTTTCAACAATCGCCAGGCCACCAGGTGCCTCGGCCAGAAACAAAGCCGCCTCCGAGCCATTGAGAAGCAAAACATCACTACCGCGCAAAAATACCAGTGACGGCTCATGAAACCCAGCGGCAGCAATGGCTGCCGGATTCATGTTCAGACTGTTAATCGCCCTGTCAATCGCTGTTGAAACATGCATACGGGAGAGCGCCGGTAGCAACCCGGAAATCAGGGAAAAATTGAACAAGGCCCCGACAAGCAGGATTATGGCGATCGGTCTGATACCGCCGCTCCGGTGCCAGAGAATGCCCTGCCACAAAACAACCGCAAGCAAAAACAGGCAAATCATCGCAAAGGAAAACGCCCTGCCACCTGTTTGGCCTCCGTGAGTGATGGCCACCCACAGGACGACAGCCGCCAGTACCCCGGCGACTGCAAGCATCAAATATTCAACAGCCAATGCAATGTAGCGCTGGATTTTATGGCTGAGCTTGCCGCCTCCCAAATTACCGGGCAAAGGCACTTCGACAGCACAGACGAGCAGTGCCGCCAGTGCCGGAAAAACAGGCAGTGGATAATGGGGCAATTTCGTTGGAATAAGTTCGATCAAAAGCCAAAACGGAATGATCCACGCGATCAGGAACCGGCTCTGGGCATGCGCCAGCAAGGTTGGCATCTGCGCCACCGCGCGCGGCAACAGAATGCAGCCAGGCCATATCAAAAGTCCCGAAAGCACTATGTAAGTGCCAATTGGCGCCCCATGCGATTCCTGTCCTGCCCTCACCTTGGCCAGAAAATCACCCCGCGCGGCAATATCAAGAAAGGCACCATCAGTTGCCAATGTCACAAGAATTGCCCATGGCAGTGTGAGCGCGGACAGAACTAAAAGCCCTTGGACGAAATGGAGATTCTCAAGCCAACGATAGGAGCGATCCCACAGGCACAGCGCAGCAATCGTCGTAAGGCCAAGAAGCGGAGCAATGGGCCCCTTGATCATAATCGCCACCCCCATGCAGACCCAAAACCAAAGCCAGCTTCGTTCCGGCGGGGCTCGGCCAAGCTGCACCGCAAGATAGATCCGCATCAGTGCCATTTGCTGGGCCAGACAAAGCGCCATCAGTACTGTATCGGTTTTAGCCAGATGGGACTCAGCGAAAGCAAGAAGACTGGTTCCAAGAACAGCGGCGGCAAGCAAAGCGCGAGGCTGTCGGTAGAGGTTAGAGGCCAGGTGATAAGTTCCCCAGATTGTCGCCAGAAAGGCCAAAAGGCTTGGCAGCCTGTAGGCGGCAATGTCATCCGTCCCGAACAGACCGGCTGAAAACGATTGCAACCAGTATATGCCAGCTGGTTTCTTGGCTCGCAACTCATCCTGAAACCGCACCGTCACATAGTCACCGCTGGCCAGCATCTGTTTGCTGGCTTGGGCAAACCGGGCCTCGTCACGATCCATTGGAGGCACAGTCTGATGGCCAATCAAAACAGCTGCCGCCAGCAGGGCAAGCACCAGAATCAGGGCAGATTGTTTGTTCAGCAAAGACACGCTTTTTCCTACAGGTCCTCGGCAGCCAGCAATACTGTCCACACGTCCCCTGTTTAAACCATCTTTTAACAGGGCATGCCATATCATTTGATCGTGAGGTCATCTAGATTTGTTGCCGACAGGCAACATCGGAAGGCGCCACTTCGAGTGAGAGAGAGCACGGCAAAGACAACCAGAGCTTAGTCATTCCGGGCGGTTGCCAGTCATGAGATACATCTGAGAAACAGAATGAATTTGGGTAAAAATGATGAATAGGAACGCCCAACCAGAAACAAGCCAGATGTCGCGACTCCAGAAAACTTCGTGGCGTCATATTTGGTCAATCTCCTGGCCGATCTTTCTGGCCAATATCACGGTGCCACTCGTTGGCGCTGTCGACACGGCAATAATGGGACGCTTTCCCGACCCGGCCTATATCGGTGGTGTCGCCCTTGGCACCCTTGTGTTTAACTTTCTCTATTTTGGGCTTGGTTTCCTTCGCATGTGCACCACCGGATTGGTGGCACAGGCACATGGCCGCAATGACGAGGCGGAAATTGAGAATCTGCTGATCAGGGGATTGATCATTGCCCTTACTCTGGGTTCGCTAGCGATTCTGGCCTCGCCGATCATCCATCTGGTTACCAGCCAGCTGTTGGCAGCAAGCGGCAGCGTTGAGCGCCAGATGCAGATTTATGTCGAAATCAGATTGTTTGCTGCACCTGCCGCTCTTGGGAATATGGTTTTGTTGGGATGTCTGTTTGGACGACAACAGATGCGCCTGTGCATGGTGCAGATCATGGTTGTCAATATCTGTAATCTGTTGCTCAACATCCTGTTTGTCGTTGGCTTTGAAATGAAAGTAGACGGCATCGCACTTGCTTCTGTTGCGGCCCAATGGGCGGGCTTCATCTTTACCCTCGGCTTCATTGGCTGGCAATGGCGGGGTATGTTGCGCGGCGTGATGGCACGCCTGTTTACACGCACTCCATGCTGGTTTGATTTGCCCGCTTTTGGCCAGTTTTTCTCACTCGGACTGGATTTGATCCTTCGCACTATGATGCTTCTCACCTGCGAGGCCATTTTCCTGAATAATGCCGCTGTCCTTGGTGACATGGAGCTGGCTGCCGCGCAATTGGTGATCGTGATGTTCGGGATCATTGCATTTGGGCTCGATGGCTATGCCCACGCTGCCGAAGCGCTTGTTGGTGACGCCATTGGTCGCAAGGATCATGTCATGCTGAACCTGGCGATCAAGCGGACAAATGCGCTGGCTTTTGCCTCGTCCCTGCTGATGGGGCTGTTCATTCTTGCAGGCGAGACGCCGATCATCGGAGCGCTGACCAATCAGCAATCGCTGGTCGAATTGACGGCGCAGCAATGGCATTGGGTTGCGCTGATGCCGTGTGCATCCTTTCTGGCCTTTCAGATGGACGGCATTTTTGTTGGGGCGACACGCAGCCGTGAGATGCGCAATGCAATGCTTGTGTCAACGGCTGTCTTTGTTGCACTGGTCCGGGTTGCGGCACCATATGGGCTTGCCGGATTGCTCGCAGCCTTTACACTCTGGCTGAGCATGCGCGGTCTCACCTTATGGCTGCTATTGCCCCGGGTCATTAGGCTTGCCGTCTAGACTCAGTTGACTTTTGGGGTTGCTGAATTTCGTCATGGGAGATGATGCCAGAATGAACAGGATAATTACGGATTACAGTTTGCAGGAGTCGGCCAAGGGAACAAGCGCACTGATTCTGGTCCACGCCGATGACTGGGCAGCTTGGTGCGAGGCTGCCGAGCCCTTTGCCAAAAACTGGATTAAAGCGCATGCCTTTTCCGGCAAGGCAGGAACAGCACTGATCATGCCAACGGATGATGGCGGTATCAATGCCGCCATCGGCGTTATTGGCAAACATGATATCTGGGATGGTGCACGCCTTGCGAAGGCCCTGCCACCCGGGGGATGGCACATCGACCCCAACCAGGGAACAAAGCTCGATACGGTGACCTGTGAAATGCTGGCACTTGGCTGGGCCCTGTCACAATATAGCTTTGACACTTACAAAAATGACGAGAACAGCACGGGTGAATCGAATCGTCTCATGACTCATTTGGCCATTCCGGGAGGAGTCAGTGCCGACCGACTGCTTGGATTGGTCGAGGGGGTCTGGTTCTGCCGCGATCTTATCAACACGCCCGCGAACCACATGACGCCGCAGGATTTGGAGGATAGTGCAACCGATCTTGCCAAGACATTCGGAGCCGCTATCACAATTGTCAGTGGCAATGATCTGCAAAAATCCTTTCCGGCGATCAACATTGTTGGCCGCGCTGCCGAAATAGCTCCTCGTCTGATTGATTTTTCATGGGGCGACACAGGGCCGAAAATCACCCTTGTCGGTAAAGGGATCACCTTTGACTCAGGCGGCCTTGACCTTAAGCCATCAAAGGCGATGGAAATGATGAAAAAGGATATGGGTGGTTCGGCGACAGTGCTGGGGCTGGCCATGGCCATCATGGCTGCAAAGCTTCCTGTCAGGTTGCGGGTGCTTGTCGCCGCCGCGGAAAACGCAGTTTCAGATCGGTCAATGCGGCCGCTGGATGTGATTGACACGCGCGCCGGCATCAAGGTCGAGGTTGGCAACACCGATGCCGAAGGGCGCCTTGTGCTCGCCGATGCGCTCACCCTTGCTCTTGAGGATGATCCCGATTTCGTCATTGATTTTGCCACTTTGACGGGCGCCGCACGGGTCGCTCTTGGCACCGAGTTACCGGCCCTGTTCTGCAACCGGGACGACACCGCCACGCAGATCCTTGCTGCGAGTGACGAGGTTGGTGATCCTCTTTGGCGACTCCCACTTTTTGATGATTATGACCGGCATCTTGAGAATGGGCATGTGACGCTGTCAAGCACCGGCAGCACCGGCTTTGGTGGCGCCATTACCGCGGCACTGTTCCTTCGGCGGTTTGCCGGCAATAATAGCAACTGGGCCCATATTGATGTTATGGCCTGGAATTTAAGTGGCCGGCCAGGGCGGCCACGGGGCGGCGAGGCGATGGGCCTGCGGGCAATCTTTCGCTATATCGAAAAGCTTGCGGCCGAAAAGCAAGGTCAGTAGCCGCGACTCCAATCGACCCGGTTTGCCGGCGCCTTGCCTGTCATGACCGCGGTAATGGCGTCGGCAACCTGCCGGGCGGCAGTGGCGGGGTTGGTCTGCGCGGCAACATGCGGCCAAACAGAAATCTTCGGATGGCTCCAGAAAACATGGTCCGCTGGCAAAGGTTCGCTTCTAAACACATCAAGCGCGGCACCGCCAACCTGACCAGAGTCTAAGGCGGCCAGAAGGTGACCATCGACAATTTGCGGTCCACGCCCACCATTAATGATGAAGGCACCCTTGGCCAGACGACCAAAGAAATCCTTATTCATGACGGCTGTCGTCTGTGGGGTGAGTGGCAACACCGAAACGATGATTTCCGCCCCATCGGCAAAAGCATCCAGCCCCTCCATTCCAGCAAAGATATCAACACCATCGAGAATACGCGGTGTACGCGCCCAACCGCGAACGTGAAACCCAAGCGTTGCGAACCGGCTGGCGATGACGGAGCCAATGGCGCCAACACCCATCACACCGACAATGCCGCCACGGCTGCGCCGTTGGGGCATCGGCGTCCATTTGCGCTGTTGCTGTTGGTCGCGATAATGCTGGCCGTTGCGCCAGAAATCCAGCGCATTCAAGATCGCCCAGTGACTCAACGCGTCGGACATATCGGGGTCAACCAGCCGTATAAGCGGAACATCTCGCGGTGCGGTTTCATCAGCCATCATTTGGTCAACACCCTGACCCTGAAGGATGATGCCCTTAAGATTTGGCAGGCCAGCAAAAGCATTTGGTGGCGGTGCCCAAACAAGAGCCACGTCACACATTCGTCCCCTGTCAGACAGTAAATCAACCACCTGGCAGTCCGGCACCAATTCAGCCAATGTCCGCTGCCACATTTCGGCGTCTTTCGCCGCGCCATAAAAGCCTATGGTAATCATTCTCGCTTGTCCCCGCATTATCGGTTGCCGGCCAGCCGTGACTCGGTCGGGACAAAGTCTAGAAACTGTCCACGACTATGGCAAGAACCGAGGCATGCAATTCTGGCGTTGCGGCGCAAAGCAAACTTGTCGAGTGTGGATAGCGCACCGGGTCGCCCCGTAAATCGGTCACACAGGCACCCGCAGCCTGCATGATGGGGACAACGCCCATGATGTCATGGGTTGCAAGACTATCCTCAATCACCAAATCAATATGTCCTGCTGCCAAAAGTGCATAATTATGGCAGTCACCCCCATAATTCGTGATCCCTGCCTGCGCGCTAATTCGGTTGAATACAACAAGTCCACCCGGGGAAAAGGCGTCCGGTGAGGTCGTCGCCAGCCTTGATTTAACAAGATCTTTTGAACCGCTGACTGAGATCGGTGTGCCATTGAGCCACGCTTCTGTGCCAACGCCAATGTAAAGTTCGTCAAGCACCGGCATGTCACAAAACCCGGCGACCGGTCGGCCAGACTCAAGCAGGCCAACAAGCGACCCAAACGTGGGCTTGCCCGAGATGAAGGCCTTCGTACCATCAATGGGGTCAATCACCCATTGATAGCCGGTGCTTCCATCTCCCCGGGTGACATCATGCTCTTCTCCGAGAATGTCATCACCCGGAAAACGACTGGCAATTGCGTCACGTAGAGCGAGCTCCACAGTCTTATCGGCGATGGTCCCCGGGGAGGCGTCAGCTTTGATTTCGATATCAGGGTGCGCACGAAACCAATGCGCGATGATTGGCCGGCTGACCATGGCAAGGCTTGAAAGAAAAACAGCCAGATCGGCATTGTCGAGCGCGCTGTGAATCCGGGAGTGTGCTCTATTAGCTGGCACTTTCGGCTGCGATTTCTTCGGCTGTTGGCAGGGCTGCCGCGGCATCAGCCTGCTGACGCATATAGGCGATCATATTTGCCCGGTCCTTAGGTTTTTTCAAACCAGCGAAATTCATCTTCGTTCCGGAGATATAAGCTTTTGGCTTGGCCAGAAAGCCGTTCAGCGACTGGTAATCCCAAACACCACCAAAACCGGCAAGCGCTGCTGAATAGGAGAAGCCATCGACCGCACCCTTTGCGGTGTTGACGACACCCCACAAAGCCGGGCCAACCTTGTTCGCACCATCGGCGGCGAACACGTGACAGGCTGTGCATTTCTTCGCAAGTTTCTCACCAGCCGCCGGGTCGGCGTCAGCAAGCAAGGCCAGAATTGGTTCCGGACCCGTCTCGACAGGCGCGGCACCAGCCACGTCCGTTGTCTCAGGAATTTCGATCACATAGGCGTTTTGCGCCAGCTCAGTATGTGGCACCAAAATGTCAGCAAATTTGACACCGGCCATAAGCAACAAACCGGCAAGCAGAACGCCGGCAAACAGTTTGTTGAAACCCAACTCATCCATGCTGTTTTCCCCTGACAAACAGGGGCTCCCCTCACACATTGGACCACGCTTTTGCGTGATATTCAGTTCACCGGCGATGACGATACGACGGATGCAGTCTACTTACCCAAAATACATGGGCCTCTCAAGCCTTTCCTAGCCTAGCGATGCGTTTTCCCTATGCAAAAAGCCAAATATGTGATGAATTGCCGCATCATGAGTAGCAGAGACAGTACAGTTGTCATCATTCCGGCCCGAATGGCGGCACGCCGGCTGCCCGGAAAACCGCTGGCAGATATTGCGGGCAAACCGATGATCCAGCATGTCTGGGAGCGCGCAATGGCAGCTGACATCGCGCCGGTCTATGTCGCCACCGATCATCAGGAAATTGCCAATGTAATCGATGCTGCAGGCGGTCGGGCGGTGATCACCAGAGATGATCATCCCTCCGGCTCGGACAGGGTTTTTGAGGCGCTGCAGATCATTGACCCAATTGGCTCTTTCGAGACCATCCTAAATCTGCAGGGTGATCTACCAGAGATGGATCCGTGCATTCCAGAAGCACTTGTCACCGCGCTGGACAGGAGCGGCGCTGATCTAGCGACTTTAGTCACACCTGCCAACGCTGAGGAGGCGGTTCGACCTCAGGTGGTGAAAGCCGCGATTGCCTGGGACAATGGCTGTGATCAACCCGCAACTAATGGCAACCGATTTGGCACGGCACTCTATTTCAGCCGTGCGCCAATTCCCGCGGGCGCGACCGAATATAACCATCATGTCGGCGTCTATGGCTGGCGGCGCAGTGCTCTCTCGGCGTTTGTCAGGCTGCCTCCATCTCCGCTAGAACTCACGGAGAAGCTGGAACAGTTGCGCGCATTGGAAGCGGGAATGACCATCGCAGTTGCACAAATCAATGCTGCCCCCGGCGGAGTCGACACAAAAGATGATCTGATAGCAACGCGCCGCAGACTCGGCCATTGATCCACAGACAGACATCGCAAGAGACCATCCACCCGGCGTTGACAGTCGACGCGAGCATCTTGATACTGCCGCGTATCGGTGTGCAGGCCAGATGATGGCGAGACTGTGATGAAAAATGGAGACAGAATCGTGAATGATGCGGCCAATAAAATAGCGTTTCAGGGCAGCCTTGGCGCCTATTCCCACATGGCATGTCTTGCGGTCAAGCCAGAGATGACGCCGATGCCATGCCGATCATTTGAGGACATGCTGCTCGCTGTTCAGGAGGGTGACGCGCAACTGGCGATGGTACCAGTCGAAAACTCAATTGCCGGCCGGGTTGCCGATATCCATCACCTTCTGCCCGAGTCCGGACTTTATGTCATCGGCGAACATTTCCAGCCGGTCAACCACCAGCTGCTCGCGCCGCGCGATGCCAGGCTTGAAGACCTGGTTGAGGTACACAGCCACGCGCAGGGTCTTGCCCAGTGCCGAGAACGTCTGCGTTCGCTTGGCCTGCAACCCATTGTTCATCCAGATACCGCTGGCGCTGCGAAGGATATCGCAGCACGCGGTGACAAAAGGGTGGGGGCCATTGCCTCAGCACTTGCTGGTGAAATCTATGATCTTGATGTGCTTGTCGGCTCGGCCGAGGATGCGGAGCAGAACACCACGCGCTTTTTGATCATGGCGCAGGATCCGCAAACACCAACACCAAATGGCGAGCCGATGCTGACAACGATGGTGTTTCGTCTGCGCAGTGTCCCAGCGGCGCTTTACAAAGCGCTTGGCGGCTTTGCCACCAATGGCGTCAACATCACGAAGCTGGAAAGCTATATGCGGCCCGGCTTTGCCGACCATGCTCAATTCTATGTCGATGTTGAGGGCCATACCGAATCACCAGCAATGAGGCATGCAATGGAGGAACTGCGCTTCTATTGCGAGGAGGGGGAGGTCAAAATTCTTGGCTGTTACCCG
The DNA here is from genome assembly GCA_902547925.1 of uncultured SAR116 cluster alpha proteobacterium. GTDB lineage: Bacteria > Pseudomonadota > Alphaproteobacteria > Puniceispirillales > Puniceispirillaceae > MED-G116. The sequence goes on from CACCQD010000006.1 coordinate 18,034, forward strand.
ACAAACCGCACACAAATCGGCAAGACCTGACTTCTCCAAGCTGAGTGAGTCTTCCAAGATCTGTGAAGAAACGTGACGGTGATTGGAGATGCGAATGATAATTTGCTTGTCCGTAACCCAGCTTTGTTTCATATAAGTGTCAGGAAGGCTGGGTGGACATGTCACCCGCCAATCCGGTCAGGTCCGAGAGGAAGCAGCCGCAGTGGACTGTTCATGGGTCGTCCAGTCTTCCGCTAGCTGATTGCGAGGACAGGTCGTCAACAATGAGCCAAGAGGCACCAACAGCCTATCGCGTTCTTGCACGCAAATACCGACCAGAAACGTTTACCGCCCTGATTGGACAGGAAGTGCTTGTCCGCACTCTAAGCAATGCGCTGGAGATGAAACGAATCGCGCATGCCTTTGTCCTGACAGGGGTTCGCGGCATTGGCAAAACCTCAACGGCACGCCTTCTTGCCAAAGGGCTTAACTGCATCGGCGTGGACGGCAGCGGCAAAGAAACGCTGGAACCCTGCGGCAGCTGCGAGCCATGCACAGCCATTGGTGCTGGACGACATGTTGATGTGCTGGAAATCGACGCGGCAAGCCATACAGGCGTTGATGATGCGCGCGAGATCATCGAGGGCGTTGGCTATCGCCCGGTATCTGCACGCTACAAGATCTACATCATCGACGAAGTTCATATGATGTCGAAAAGCGCATTCAATGCTTTGCTCAAAACACTCGAGGAGCCACCGGAAGCCGTTAAATTCATCTTTGCGACAACCGAAATCCGCAAAGTTCCCGTAACCATCCTGTCCCGGTGCCAACGCTATGATCTGCGCCGCGTGTCAGCCGACATGCTTGAGGAGCACCTCAAAAAAATCTGTGATCAGGAAGCCATTACCTATGATGCGGCTGCCCTGCGCACAATCGCCGTGGCGGCTGGTGGATCGGTGCGTGATGCGCTGTCAATGCTCGACCAAGCAGCAGCAATGACTGCAGACCAATTGGTTGAGGGTGCCGTCAATGACATGCTCGGCCGGCCTGGCCGTGGGGAGTCATTTGGCATTCTGGAAGCAACTTTTGATGGCGATGCCGCCGCGGCACTGTTACAGTTCGCGCGGGTGCACAAGAATGGTGCTGAAGCCGAAATGGTCGTCGCTGACCTATTGAACATCATCCATCAGGCGAGTCTGGCTGCCGCCGGCGCAGATCTTTCCGATCTGATCGAGAGTGAACGCCCAGGTATTGCTGCGCTCGGTGATTTGGGTATCGCCAAACTTGGGCGTGCGTGGCAGATGTTGCTGAAAGGACATGAGGAGGTCAGCAAAGCGCCAAGTCCGGCAGCAGCCTTTGAGATGCTGATAATCCGACTTGCCCATACGGCAAACATGCCAACCCCGGGAGACATTCTGCAAAAGCTTCCAAACGCTCCTCATACCAACATGAAGGAAACTTCAGCTGCAACAAAGGCCAGCACCGCGCCACCAGCCGAACCGGTGCAACAATCTTCCGCTCCGCTTGAAGCTGAACCCGTTGCCCATCCCACCGCCTCAACGCATATATCTGGCAATGGCGGACAACAGCAGGCTTTAGCCGAAAACATGCCACCAGACGTTGAGCCTCACCAGGCAGGAAATCTTCCTGCCAAAGCCCATCCTGGCGAGACCACACCAGCAGACCCACCGCCACAGGATGTAGCCGCACCCTCTATTACCAGCCTCGCTGACATCGCCACTCTTGCCGAAGCCAAGGATGAAATGTTGCTGACCGCACGGGTGCGCACGCATCTGCGGCTTGTTGCGCTTCAGCCCGGATCCCTGGAAGTGGCGCTAACAGAAAAGGCACCTGACTCATTGATCGGCGATTTGGCAAAATATCTGACCGAATGGACCGGGCAGCGTTGGCTGGTCTCGATATCAGATGGCCCCGGCGGCAAAACCCTCGCCGAAGAACGTGCCGAACAGGCTGATGCCCTTAAAGATGAAATCACCGAGACGCCGTTGGTAAAGACCATCCTGACGCTGTTTCCCGGCTCAAAGATCGAGGCGATCAAACCAAGCGATGCCGGCGACCACAATGGCAATCTTTACATCAATGCAGGTAATGAACCGCCAATGACAGACGGGGAGAATGGCGAATGATGCGCAATATGGCCGGAATGATGAAGAAGGTTCAGGAAATGAAGGGGCGCATGGAAGCGCTGCAAAGCGAGATGGAACAGGCCAGCTTTGCCGCATCAGTGGGCGGCGGCTCCATTACCGTGACAGTAAATGGCAAAGGTTTTGTAATATCCGTTTCGATCAATCCAGCGTCTGTCGATGCAAATGAAATTGATGTTCTGGAAGACATGATCTGTCTGGCGACAAACAACGCCAAACAAAATGCCGAAGCCGAGATGGCTGCCCGGATGAAAGACATCACTGGTGGCCTGCCATTGCCACCTGGCATGAACCTTCCTTTTTAAATCAACAGGTATCAAGATGTACAATGCGGTTGAAGACCTGATCAAGAAAATGGCCCGTATCCCCGGACTTGGTCCACGGTCTGCGCGCCGCGCCGCGCTGTTTTTGCTGCAGAACCGCGAGCGGTTGATGATGCCGCTCGCCCTTGAAATGAATGACGTGGCAACACGTATCCGTGCCTGCGCAGATTGTGGCAATCTCGACACTGGTGATGTCTGCAAGATCTGCATCGACACTCGACGAGACCGGTCCATCATCTGTGTCGTTGAGGATGTTGGCAGCCTGTGGGCGATTGAGCGCGCAGCCGTCTTTCACGGCCTGTATCATGTGCTTGGTGGAACATTAAGCGCGATTGATGGCCGCGGCCCGAATGAGCTTCACATTGATCGACTTGTCAAACGCGCGGGTCACCCGGAAATAACCGAGGTCATTCTGGCGCTCTCCGCGACGGTCGATGGCCAGACAACGGCGCATTACATCCGGGAGCGCATTGCCGGATTGTCGGTCGACGTCACCCGGCTGGCACATGGTGTACCGGTTGGTGGAGAACTTGACTATCTTGACGATGGAACGCTGGCGCAAGCGTTGAAAGCGCGGGGCAAACTGGGCTAGCTCAGAAGATCCGGCTTGGGGTCAGCCGCGTCTGCCACCGGCGAGACAGCCCGCTCCTTCGCCACCTCGATTTGGGTGATTTTCTGCCCCCGCGAGGTTATTTTTCGTGTGGAGGTCTGAATATCGCTGATGTCCTTTTCCGCCTGCTGGAAATGCGTGGCCAATTTGGCAACACGATCATCTAGCCGGGTAACATCCTGAATCATCATGTCCACTTCTTTTTGAATCTGGCCGGCCGCCTCATGCATCTGGGCGTCACGCAGAATGGCCCTGACAGTATGCAGGATCAACATCAAATTGTCCGGGCCAGCCATATAGACATGCGCCCGGCGACTGGCCTCGACCAATTTTGGCAGTTGCAGATTTATTTCAGCATAAACGGACTCTGATGGCAGAAACAAAATAGCGCTCTCTGCCGTTTCGCCAGGAACGATATATTTTTGTGCAATGTCATTGATGTGTTTTTTGACATCACCTTCTAGTGAGCGCCGCGCCGCCACACGCGCTGCCTCATCAGCCGCTTCGGTCAGTGCGCGAAAGGATTCGAGGGGAAATTTGGAGTCAATACAGATTGAGCCGGGGGGGTTGGGCATGGTGATGTAACAATCGACGCGACGACCATTGGTCAATGTATGCTGGAAAGAAAAAGCACTGTCCGGCAGCGCATCCTTGACAAGGTTTTCCAGCTGAACCTCACCAAAACTGCCGCGCGCCTGTTTGTTCGACAGGATGTTCTGCAGCTGTGTGACCTGGCCAGACAATTGTGAGATATGGTTGTTCGCCTCGGTTATGACGGCAAGTTTTTCGGCCATCCCGGTAAGGGATTTGGTTGTGCGCTCATTCTGATCACGTAATGATTTTTCAAGCCGTGTACTAAGCCTTCCTTCCGACTCGGCCATCTGGCTGGCAATCACATTTTGCAGCTCGCCCGACTGGCCCGCAATCTGCAACAACTGGCCCCTCAACTCAGCAAGGCCGGTATCGTCCCCTGCTGGCTGGCGCCACAGCAGTATCATGACCAATAGCAGAATGACGGCTGTAAGCGCGATGATGATAAGAGTGGGAAATCCTGGCATGACTGGCGGACTCTTGCATTTCCTGTGCTGATTAGAACAAGTGTCGCATGCCGACGGCTTGACTGCAACGGCGCCATCGCCTAACTGATTGACATTGTTGAAGCCAATCGTTTCAGCACATCCGAACAGGCAAAGGCAAACTATGGCGCTCATTCCGATTATCACCATCCCCGATCCAGTCCTGCGCAAAGTGGCTGCGCCTGTCCCAGAGATCACGGACAGGATCCAGCAACTGTTGACGGATATGGCCGAGACCATGTACGACGCGCCAGGTATTGGTCTCGCCGCCCCACAGATCAATATCAGTCAGCGCTTGATCGTCATGGATTGTGGCAAGGATGAGACACCAGAATTGTTCAAAATGATCAATCCGGAGATCATCAACCGATCGCACGAGTTGGCCGTTCTTGAGGAGGGCTGCCTGTCCATACCTGACCAGACAGCCGATGTGGAACGCCCTGCTGTTGTCGAGGTGAAATATACCGATATCGCCGGCGACGAGAAACGCCTGACCTGCGAGGGGTTGCTTGCCGCTTGCGTCCAACATGAAGTGGATCACCTTGATGGAGTGTTGTTCATCGATCACATCTCGCGGTTGAAACGCGATATGATCGTACGCCGCTTCATGAAGGAGATGCGCCAATCCGGCAGTGGTAGCCCGAAAGGCGAGTAATCTGATGACCACACGGCCAGACAACAAGAAGCGTATTGTCTTCATGGGAAGTCCAGATTTTGCCATACCAGCGCTGGCGCGCCTCACCCTCGAGCATAACGTTGCTGCGGTCTATACTCAACCTCCCCGGCCAGCTGGTCGCGGCATGAAGGAGCAGCTGGTTCCTCTTGCGAAATACGCACAGCAACTTGACCTGCCCGTCTGTTGGCCACGCTCACTCAAATCCACTGATGTGCAAGACGAACTGGCGGCATTTGATGCGGATGCCTTTGTCGTTGTCGCCTATGGATTGTTGTTGCCAAAACAAGTGCTGGACATGCCACGCTATGGCTGCATCAACGGGCACGCTTCACTGTTGCCGCGCTGGCGCGGCGCGGCACCAATTCAACGCGCAATCGCCGCTGGCGACACTCGCACCGGCATGTCGGCCATGCGAATGGAGACGGGGCTGGACACAGGACCGGTTCTTACCACGCTGGAGTGCGAGATCGCGGAGGATGACACCGCTGGCAGCCTGCATGACAGGCTTGCCCAGCTGAACGCCGACCTGCTGGAAACCGTCATTGCAGACCTGCCAAATTCTCTGGCGCAGGCGCAGGCGCAGGATGTTGAGAACACGATCTACGCACCAAAGATCAGTACCGCTGAATGTGCCATTGACTGGCATGCGCCACTTTCAGTCACGGATCGAAAAATCCGGGCATTCTCACCCCATCCCGGGACCTGGTTCGACGGTCCAAAAGGCCGCATCAAGATAGCCGCGGCAAGACCTGCGACCGGCACGCCCGACAACGCTCAAGCTGGCAGCTTCCTCGGTATCGGTCCGGCAGGCCAGATGCGCGTGGCAACGATCGACGGGGTTCTTGAAATTTCTCGGGTGCAGCCAGCAGGTAAAAGGGCAATGGAGGCGCGCGACTTTTTGAATGGGCAGGACATAGCTCCCGGTAATGTTTTTGGCCCACAACCTGACGTCAACCCATCATGACACAGCGCTTTCTGATCAGGATTGAATATGATGGCTCGCCTTTCGTTGGCTGGCAGCGACAGGCCAATGGCATCTCCGTCCAACAGGTGATTGAGGAAGCAGCAACCCAGCTATGCGGTCATGCCATTCAGATTCAAGGGGCCGGACGAACCGATTCGGGGGTACACGCAACAGGACAGGTGGCACATCTGGACTTACCCGACAAATTCGATGAAAACAGGGTCACCGAGGCGCTGAATGCGCTGATTGGGAATTGGCCAGTGACAATCTTGCAAGCGCAGGCTGTCGATGAGAGTGTTCATGCGCGGTTTTCCGCGACGCAACGTCAATATCTTTATCGAATTCTGGCCCAGCGGACACCGCCCGCGCTAGCGCTCGGACGCGTTTGGCATCACAGGCAACGACTTGATCCAACAGCCATGCAGCTGGCGGCTGGCCGGCTTATTGGCAAGCATGATTTTACCAGCTTTCGGGCGAGCCAGTGCCAGGCAGGCAGCGCCATTCGCACATTAGACGAGTTGCGCATCGAAGCCGTTGGCGCAGAAATACATCTGCACGTTGCTGCGCGGTCATTTCTGCACCATCAAGTGCGCAACATCACAGGCACACTGGCTCTTGTTGGCGCTGAAAAATGGAGTGCCAATGACGTCAGTGCCGCGCTTGCCGCGCGTGACAGAGCTGCGGCTGGTCCAACAGCCCCTGCCGAGGGTCTATATCTCTCAACTGTAAGCTACGAGGGTATCGACTGGTCCTAGCCAAACGGCATATGCATCCTTACCTGTACAATGATGAACAGCAGTAGATCAATGGCGAATGACAGCGAAAGAAAGACGGTTGCAATCCATCCACCACGCTGCAGTTGCACCTTGCCAAGCCGCCACAGCCAATAGATTGTCCAAACGATGATTGGCGTAATCAACATCAGCAATTTCGGGTTTGCGGAAACGATCACCAAATTCTGGATGATCCCGGCAAACAGATGCTGGACATTCTCGATCCACAGAAAGGGCACGGTATAGGCAAACATTCGCGCTTCGAGTTGCAGCGCGCGCAGCGCCACCATGAACAAAAACACCATGACGAGGACGGCTAGCATCTGCATCATCATGTTGGCAAACAGCAAGGTAAGTCCATTCTGGGTGCCCGGATATACAGACACCAAAAAGGTGAAAATCATCGATGACCAGATCGCCTGCCACAGGCCGGGGATGTTGGCTTGAAACGCATCATCAATTGACAGCCTGCCCAGCATCACCAGCACTGTGCGTCTGATATAGATAAACAGTACACCCGGTGCCAATGTCAGGCCATAATGCTGCATTACCTCACCTTTTCAAAAAATGAGTGCAGGATGTGTGTGTAGACATCGGTCAGAGCGTCAATATCCTCCACCGCGACCTGCTCATCAATCTTGTGCATCGTCTTACCGACCAGTCCAAATTCGGCTACCGGACAAATAGTAGTGATGAACCTTGCATCTGATGTGCCGCCATTGGTCAATAATTCCGGTCTACGCCCGACAATTTTTTCTGCCGCCTCGGCGATCATCTCCGTCAGTTGACCGGGAGGCGTCACAAAGGGATGCGCCGTCGCCTTCCAGTGCGCCTCCCATTTGCCGCCAACACGGTTAAAATGTTCCTCAAGCCAGCCAATCAGGCTGTCAGCGCTATGTTCGGTATTGAAGCGGATATTAAACTGAGCTGTTGCACTTGCCGGAATGACATTACCAGCTGTGTTGCCAACATCAATTGAGGTGACATTCGTTGTCGACGGGTCAAAGAATTCTGTACCACCATCAAGCTCACAGCCATTCACAGGTGCCAACATGGCTAATAGATGTGTCAGTGGGTTGTCGGCTAAATGCGGATAGGCAACATGCCCCTGAATGCCGGTAACCATCAGCTGGCAGGACAGGCTCCCGCGCCGCCCATTCTTAATGACGTCACCCATCTCACTGACATTGGTCGGCTCACCAACAAGACACATATTCGGGACATGATCATTGTCGCGCACCCAGTCAACCATTCTGGTGGTTCCATTGATGGCATCACCTTCCTCATCGCCGGTAATCAGAAAACTGATCGACCCGTGTTGCGGTGGTGTTTCCAAGAACTGCGCAGCGGCGGCCACAAACGCGGCAACACCACCCTTCATATCAGCTGCCCCGCGACCATGAAGCCTGCCATCAACAATCTCTCCAGAAAAGGGATCATGAGTCCAGGCGGCCGCATCACCCGGCGGCACTACATCGGTATGGCCGGCAAAGGCGAAGTGCGGCCCATCCGTGCCCCACCGGGCAAACAGATTGTCCACGCGGGCCTCACCCTCGCCAAATGGCAGGCGCGTGCAGGCACAGCCCATGGCTGTCAGTTCGGCCTCAAGCAAATCAAGGGCACCGCCCTCAGCAGGGGTCACAGAAGGACATCGAACGAGCCTCTGTGCGAGCAGAACAGCTTGTGAGGTTCTGTCCATCAATCTCTCAAAAGATCATTTACCGAAGTTTTGGAACGGGTTTTCTCATCCACCTGTTTGATGATCACGGCACAGGATAGTGACGGTCCGGGGTTGCCATCGGCAAGCGGCTTTCCCGGCAACGAGCCCGGCACCACAACTGAATAGGCTGGCACACGTCCCATGTGAACCTTACCAGTCACACGGTCAATAATTTTTGTTGAGGCGCCGATGAACACACCCATTGACAGAACAGCACCGCGCTCAACAACCACCCCCTCGACAACCTCGGAACGGGCGCCAATGAAACAATCATCCTCGATGATCACCGGACCAGCCTGCAATGGCTCAAGAACACCGCCGATGCCAGCACCGCCAGACAGGTGGACATTCTTACCAATCTGCGCACACGATCCAACAGTCGCCCATGTATCAACCATTGTGCCGCCATCGACAAAAGCACCAAGATTGACAAAACTCGGCATCAGCACAGCACCCGAGGCAATATGGGCTGAGTACCGGACAATACAGCCGGGAACAGCGCGAAAGCCTGCAGCACGAAATCTGGTTTCATCCCAGCCAGAAAATTTCGAGGGCACCTTATCCCACCAGAGTGCCTCGCCGGCCTCCGGATAATGCGTACCTGAGGGTATGCAGGCCATGTCATTAAGGCGGAACGACAACAGCACAGCTTTTTTCAGCCACTGATTGACCTGCCATTGATGGTCTCCAAGAGGTTCGGCAACCCGTGCAGCCCCGCTGTCGAGCATATCCAGCGCTACCATTACAGCCTCTCGCACAGCGCCACCTGTCTGGGTGCTGACATTATCACGGTCATCCCAAGCAGCGTCAATTTCAGTTTCAAGTTGCGCCTTATCCATTTTGGCCTCCCGGTCGGTATGCGGGCTGACCGCGCGGCCACCCGTTTTATTTGTCTCTGATATCGGCGTTTCACGCCTAATTGGCAAGGGTCTGGCCGGTCAGCGGCGCAAGAAAGCTCTTCAAATCCTCACCAATGTAATGCACATAGGGCTCGTCGGCACCCTTGTTGGCCCATTCATATTCACTTGTCAGCCAGACAGTCCGCATGCCCATGGCCGCGGCCGGCTCAAGATTACGCGCCATATCTTCGATCATCACCGCGCCATGTGGATCAATGCCAGTCTTCTCCATGAATTTTGCAAAAGCATGGGCTTCTGGCTTAGGCACATAGTCAGCTCCCACAATGTCAAAGATATGCTCAAAATGATGGCGGATACCATAAGCATTTAGGATGTTCTCAGCATGCGGCACGGTGCCGTTCGTGAAGATATGTTTTCGGCCGGGCAACTTGGCAAGCATCGCCTCCAACTCGGCCTCACGCGGCAAATCACTGACATCAATGTCGTGCACGAAATGCAAATAGTCAGATGGCTCAAGTCCCTCCTCAACCATAAGACCGCGCATCGTCGTTCCATAGCGCTGGAACAAATCCTTTTGAATCACGCGCGCCTCATCCTGTGGTACGTCAAAATGGATGGCTACAAATTCAGTGATCCGCACGGCAACGCGTACAAACAGATTGGAACGTGCGGGATAGATTGTATTGTCGAGGTCAAAGATCCAGTCCTTGATTTCCTCCACAGGAAAAGTCTGCACCATGATTTTTAACTCCATCTTTTTACTCTGTGAGGTCGACCAGAAATCTAGTCAGGCTTGATAAAGGTGCCCATCCCATGTTCGGTAAACAATTCGACAAGCAAGGCATGCGGCGCGCGTCCGTCCATGATTACCGCAGCTTCGGCGCCGCCAAGGACAGCCTGAATACAGGTCTCAACCTTTGGGATCATCCCGCCAGAGACCGTACCGTCATGGATCAGGCTTTCTGCCTCGCTCACCGTGAGTTCGGACATCAGATTGCCAGCGTTGTCGAGCACCCCTGGAACATCTGTCAGCATCAACATCCGCGTGGCACCAAGCGCAGCAGAGATAGCACCGGCTGCCGTGTCAGCATTGATGTTGTAAGTCATCCCGTCCTCACCACCACCTACCGGAGCCACAACGGGGATCAGATTTTTTTCACCGAGGGCGTCCAGAACTTCAGTGTTGATCTTCGAGGGTTCACCAACAAAGCCAAGGTCAACAACTTTCTCTATCGCGCTTTCAGCTGATTTCGCCTGAGCCAACAGCTTGCGTGCCATGATCAAGCCACCATCCTTGCCGGAGATACCGACAGCACGACCACCAGCCATGGTGATGGCGGCAACAAGTGCCTTGTTGATCCCTCCAGCCAAAACCATTTCAACGACGGATATGGTTGCTTCATCTGTCACCCGCAATCCGTCGACAAAATTCGACTCAATCTGCAGCTTCTTCAGCATCTCACCAATCTGCGGGCCGCCGCCATGCACCACGACAGGCCGCGCGCCCACCTGATCGAGAAGCGCAATATCAGATGCAAAGGCACTCACATATTCAGGCTCACCCATGGCATGGCCGCCAAATTTAACGACGATGGTCTTAGCAGAATAGCGGCGCATGAACGGAAGAGCTTCGATCAGCATACCTGCTTTTTCGAGGAACTGGTCTGCCGATGTGTTTTGCGAATCATCCATAGTGCCGCCCTTCAACCAGCGATCAGTCTCAGACGGGACAAGGTGGTATCAGGCCGGCCCGTATGCGCACCAACTGCACCCGCCAAAATATCTGTATTGTGGTGAGATAAGCAAGCCCCACGTGACGCGATAAACAGCGAAAAATTCCTAGTTTTCGGCAAACATCGCAAGATGCCCCCGCAAATGTGCAACGCCATCACCCCGTTCGGACGAGGTGACAAACAATTCGGGGAAGGCCGCAACATGCGTGGCGATCGCAATCTCGGTTGCTTTGCATACTTTCTCAAACTCAGCCGGCTTTAATTTGTCAACCTTGGTCAGGACAGCACCCCAGGACACCGCCGTATCATCAAGCAGGCGCATGATCTCTTGATCGGCCTTGCCGATCCCACGCCGCGAATCGATCAACAGAAACACACGCTTCAATGATGTGCGCCCTGCCAGAAATTTCCGGGTCAAATTTGTCCAGGCCATGATGTCGGTCTTTGGCGCCGAAGCATAGCCATAGCCGGGCAGATCAACCAACTGCAGCCGGTGCGCAAGGTCGAAAAAGATCAGTTGCCGTGTGCGCCCCGGCGTTTGTGAGGTTCTCGCCAAGGTTTTGCGCCCTGTCAATGCGTTTACCAGTGACGATTTGCCAACATTCGACCGTCCGGCAAAACACACCTCTGGCACAGTGACTGGCGGCAGGGCAGGCATGTTGTTGGCAGCGGCGATAAAGTCACACTGACCAGCAAAAAGCAGGCGACCTGCTTCTAGCTGGTCCGGCGTTAACTCTGTTCCACGCGCTTCATAATGAACCATTGCTGTGCCATGGAAAGAAGGTTGTTCCATGTCCAATAGATCACCAGGCCCGCCGGGAAAGTGGCCAGGAGAAAGGTGAAGAAAAGCGGCATGAATTGAAACACCTTGGCCTGAATGGGATCAGGTGGTGCCGGGTTGAGGCGCATCTGCAGAAACATCGAGATTCCCATAAGAATTGGCCATACACCCAGTTGCAGGAAAGGCGGCAGGAACTCCGTCGAATAGGGTAGAATGCCAAAGAGATTGAAAATCGATGTTGGGTCGGGTGCTGAAAGATCGGTGATCCAACCAAAGAAAGGTGCATGCCGCATTTCAATCGTCACAAACAGCACCTTGTAAAGGGCAAAGAAAACTGGGATCTGCAATAATACAGGCAAACAGCCCGCCGCCGGATTGACCTGCTCTGTCTTGTAGAGCGCCATCATCTCCTTGTTCAACGCCATGCGGTCATCGCCATGGCGTTCACGCAGACTTTGAATCTTTGGTGCAAGCAAACGCATCTTGCCCATTGACCGATAGGATTTGTTGGCCAGCGGGAAGAACACAAGTTTGACAAGGACAGTGAATGCCATCGTCGCCAAACCAAAATTGCCAAGGATGCCGTTGAGCCAGCTGATTGCATAGAAGAAGGGCTTGGTCAAGAAATAGAACCAGCCAAAATCAATTGCGAGGTCGAAGTTTGGAATGCCAAACTCATCAGCGTAATAATCCAGAAGCGTAACTTTTTTCGCGCCGGCAAAAAGACGGCTTTTCGAGGTGACGCGGCCCCCCGCGGCGAGTACCATGCCAGCGGTATCGATGAAATCAACCTGATACCGGTCGGTTGGGCCGTTCAGCGATTTGAAGGCGAAGGAATAATTGCGATCCTGATCTGGCAGAACGGCCGCCAGCCAGTATTTGTCGGTAAAGCCAATCCAACCGCCGGGCTGTTCCGGGTCTATTTTCGAAACACCACCATCGGTATCTTTGATGTCGTCATAATCTTCCTCACTCAGCGTTTCATCAAAGACGCCAAGCGCGCCTTCATGAAGAATGTAAATGCCGCTCGTTGGGGGCGTTCCATGACGACGAACCAGACCATATGGAAAGACCGTGAGCGCCGTGTCCAGACTGCTGGCGATCGTGTCATCAAAAGTCAGAATGTAATCATCGTTGATGGCGATAGTGCGGGTGAACAGAAGGCCGTTGCCATTGTCCCATGTCAACTTGACAGGTGTTGCCGGTGACAGCACGTCACCGCTGGCGGCCCACAGCGTATCAGCCGCGGGCATCGGCTGAAGTGTGTTAGACACCGCCCATCCAAATTCAGCAAAAAACGGATTGTTGCCGTTGATCTTTTTCAGGAAATGAATGTTTTCCGATCCGGCTTCCTGCGTTTCGCGGTAATCGGTCAGCACCACATCATCAATGCGGGCGCCCTGTAGCGAGAAAGAACCGCTAACCAACGGCGCGTCGATGACAATCCGCTTTGCCGTATCGGCGATGATTTTTGCTGTTTCGTCCGTTATGGTCGGCATGGCGCCAGTTCCGGGCTGCTCTGCCGCCGCCATTGCCTGCGGGGTTCCGGTATCTGCCGCCGCCTGTTCTTCTTGTTGTTGGGCCAGCACTTGTTGTTCCGCGGCTTCCTTTTCCATCTCGGGGCCAACGACAAGAATCTGCCAGCCAAACAGAACAGCCATCGACAGAGCGACAGCAAGGAGCAAATTGCGATTATCGGAACTCATTACAAAGACCTTTTCATCGGGCGCAACTGCTTTCGCTGCTGTGCCCATCGGCAGAGGTGTGCCTATCGGCGTTGGTTTGATCATCACCAGAACAGACTGGCGGGACTGGGTCAAAAACAGGCGTTGCCCATGGATTGCATCGAAGGATACGTTTTAGCGCATACCACGATCCACGCAAGGGGCCATGCAGTCTCAAAGCGTCTTTCGCATATTGTGAGCAGGTTGGCAAATGGCGACATTGCGCACCCATGAATGGCGAGATAATAGCCTGATAAAGCCACAACAGCCCTTGCAGGATAATGCCAACACAGCGGTACATTAGTGTGACTGGAAAATAAACTCGTTTCGGCATCAGGTCTGTCCACCCTTGCGTGAAGAACGGGCACTCTGATTCTTACCATGCGGGCTGTCTAACTGATGGTCTATCCGGTGGTCAATCTGGCGATGAAGGTAGCCGACCATCTTTTCGACGTCGTTAACGAGATGCTGCCACTCGCGTCTAGCTGTGTCATATCGGGCAATCATCACATAATCGAGGCCCAAACGCGCCACGGGCTGCAGGCTTTCACGCATGACAGCGCGCAGCCGCCGGCGCGCCCGGTTGCGAGTAACTGCATTTCCGATTTTCTTGGATGCTGTGAACCCAACCCGCCATTCAGCTAGATGATTCGGCGCTGCCTGCATGACAAGGCCACGCGAAACGGCCTTAAGACCGTAATTGCGGGCACGCAGAAAACCGGCTCTCGACGGAATGCTCGTTACCCCGGGCAACAATCTTGATCCCGCCGGTTACGCTGACAGGCGCGCACGGCCCTTGGCACGACGTGCCCGCAGCACACGACGACCGCCGACAGTGGCCATCCGAGACCGGAAACCGTGGCGACGTTTGCGAACCAATACGCTTGGCTGATAGGTGCGTTTCATGATGACGCTCCTTACGAAGAATCTGGTTGTCTGAGATCTAAGATCGCGTTGTATGCCGCAAGCGGCTTGCTGTCAATGTCTTTTGCCCAGATATCGATCGTCTCATCTGGCTGACATTCGGCACATGAAACAGATATTTGGCGCAAAGCGCCAGTGAAGAGGCTCTCTATCAGCCTTAGCCATGTTCTGGTGGTGCATGCGTTGATCCAGACAGTTTTGGCTCAATTGCTAATCACACCAATACTCAGGGGTACTCAGCTCGTCACAACTGTGGAATGTGAATGAAAAAACCAAGCCAAAGACCGCAAACCAATGACACTGGCGGTGAGAGCCGTGCCTCGATTTTGTCCCCCGACTCAGATCAAGCATGCCAATCATTATCTCTCTGGCATTTGTGATGGCAATGGTCAGCATTTCATTTCAGCAGAGCCGCCTCGCGGTGACGCTGCTTAATACGCATCTGCCCTTTTGGAAAGATCTGGTTATCGGCATATCAATGACGGATTTGCAACGAGACTTGCAGATTTTTTCTTTAAAAGTTTTGTGGTCACTTGTCTCGTTTAACTCGGTTTGTACTCCTTTGGCCAATGGTTATTGTGCCGCTTTCTATCACAGCCGCTTCATGCGCTGGTCGAGACGATCAAAAGCTTTAGCACTGACCCGACGATTGCAAGGCCGCCGCCAACCTACGTCACCCGGTGAAGTGAATTCAACAAGGCGGCAAAGGCCGTCGAACAAATGCAGCGCAACACCTTGATCGCCCTTCACCAGCGCGAACGGCTTGCCGAAATCGGTGAAGCGGTTAACAAAATCAACCATGAAATCCGTAATGTTCTCAGCTCTGCACCATTGGTGAGCGATGCGTTGATGGGCTCAGACGACCCGAAAATTCGCCGGTCAGTACCCCATGTCGTCCGGTCGCTTGAACAAGCTGTCGATCTCTGCCAGTCGATGCTCGATTATCTTGTTGAGGTGCCACCACCCAAGCCCGACATCATCCCGATTAATGAGGTAGCGGACGAATTAGAAATCGCCACCGGGATGGAGGTTATCTATGAAGGACCGTCACAGATCTTCGCCGATAGGAAGATCATGTTTCGCATCCTGCTGAACTTTGCCCACAATGCAGGCATTGTCGGCGCCACCGAATTGAAAATTGATATCTGGAAGGCTGGCCACCTTGACGTCATCGACATTCTTGACAACGGCCCCAGCATCAGTGAAGACGAACGACGAACATTATTTCAGGCATTCAAAACAACAAAGGCTGGCGGCACAGGCCTTGGTCTTGCCATCGCCCGCGACCTTGCTGTGGCGCTTGGTGGCAATCTGAAATTGACCCACTCAAACCAAGACGGCAGCGAATTCAGGCTGTAGCTGCCCAAAGAGATTTTCCTAAACTAGCCGCGCAGCCCAATGATTGGCGTTGATGGCTGCGGTTCCATGTCCCAGGGGAAGAAAATCCATGTGTCCTGCGATACCTCGGTGACGAAGGTGTCAACAAGAGGCCGGCCAGCAGGCTTTGCATAGACCGTCGCAAAATGTGCATTTGGCAGCATCTGGCGCAACGCCTTTGCGGTCTCGCCGGTATCCACCAGATCATCGACGATTAGCCAGCCTTTACCCTGTTCGGCCACGTCAGCAGACTTCAACACTTCAAGTCCACCCCTATCCTTCCCGTGATAGAAGGATATGCAGGCTGTTTCGATCACCCTTATCTCAAGTTCACGCGCGACAATTGCCGCTGGCACCAGGCCGCCACGTGTAACCGCCACCACGCCTGTAAATGGGCCCAATTCAAGCAGGCGCCAGGCCAGTGCCTTTGATGTCCGATGAAGCTCTTCCCATGAAACAGGAAACGACTTTTGATAGGTGTCCGACATGTCAACGGCCTGATGAACTGATCAAGTAAGGCCGCAGACTTTAATGTGATGGCGATTAATGACAAGATGATTTTTTAAAATAATGCGTGCCTAAAGCTGGCAAGGAGCTGCTCACTAGAGAAAAATTCGATGGCTCCGGTCACAGTACAGCATGACAAAACCCCAGATCAGATAGCCGGATAAAGGGGTTGCATGTACTGATATGTTGGCCTATGTTGCGCCGACTCTCAGGGGCGGCGTCAACAGGCGGGTCTGCGGGATGCGCTCGTAGCTCAGCTGGATAGAGCACTAGACTACGAATCTAGGGGTCGGGAGTTCGAATCTTCCCGAGCGCGCCATTTTTCAAGATATTTTTACAGAAAATAAAACGATCCGAAGTGAGGATAGGTACTCATTGCCTGCTCGGCAATGTCTATGATGATCCAGGCAGTAACCTAAAATGTCTGTGTCGATGAGAAAGCGGCAGATCTTTGCGGATTTGTTCCAGGCGTTTTTTTCTTAACAACCCAAGCAGCTAAACAACGAAAATCTGCGGTTACGGTTATTAGTTAATTGACTCGAGGCATGGTATCGCAACTTCTCTAACGCACCATTTTGTCTGATTTTTGTGGCCTAACACCCAGCTATTAAACCTGGGAACCAAGTGCTTCTAATGTCAAATTTAGAACAGTTTTAGGCTCAATAGAGTTTATGTCCCTATTTTCAACCAAGTTGCTGCTTGCCGCGGACTTGATAAGTTTAGAGTCCAGCACTGGCAGACTGCTTGCGTAAATCCTTATACAATTTAAGCCCACACCAGCAGCAAGATTGATAAGACCAGAATCGTTTCCAACAAACAAATCTGATAGTTGAAGCAAAAAAATTACGTCATCTAAAGGGCTATTGAATATCAGATTTACACGATCTTTTTGTCCACTAATTTTGTCAAGAATCTGATCGCCAATGTGGCGTTCATTTTTGCTGCCGCACAAGATAATTTGACATTTTGGAAGTTCGATAATTAGTTGCTCAATCAAAATTGCAAAATGTTTTGGATCCCAGCGTCTATCTGCAGTTGTGGCACCGACTCCCATAAAAATAATCGGCTTGCCTGAACGGAAAAATTCCAATGAAAAAGACGCTTTCTTCTTCAGCGGCTTTATTTTTGGATGATCATCAGGAGGTAGTATTCCCCTAGCAGCCATTAATAGGCTGGTTGCATGCCTTGGGTGAATTCCCTTATCAGATGTTTTCAACATACCTCGTTCAGATAGGAATAAGTTTTGGGCACCAATGCCATAACCAAAACAACGTGAGATACCAGCAGCACGTGCCGCCGCCGCATAACGCCAACTTCGATGTAAAATCCAAACCTCCTGAGGAGATATTCGCTTAATTTCGCCTACCAATTTAAAAAATCCACTCAGCCCATCATGCTTACCTCTCTCACCACGTTTTGAACGATCAAGCATTACATGACGCAAATCTTGGTGCTCATGGAAAATTACCTCCGCAAACGAGGTCGGCTTTGTCATCAGAAAAACTTCTTTTGACTTAATGGCCTCATCAATCCAAGGTTTCACCCAAACAACATCTCCAATTCCAATTACTGGGAGAATGATTAACACTCTGTTTTTTTTTTTCATTGGGGTGACAAACAGTCTCTTCTGACTACTTTCGATTGATTTCATTTTACTTTTTGAATAACAATCTCGATTTGGGCTAACGCGTCACTCTTCGCGGTTTGGTCGATTGGATAACCTCGGGATAGCTGAAATTTCAGCAACTTTTCTCGCACTGAACGGTTACGAATTCTTCTCGCAACACTAGATAGCTGTCTGTTCAAAAACGTCCTATGATTTTTAGGTTTTTTGTTCTTCGGAAACATTAAATCATAATTGTAGTTTTCGTCATAAATTCGGTATTCAACAACTTTTGCGTTTAGCAGAGACTCGCATTCACGCAAAATATCAATTGAAACTGGTGACCATGTATCATCCTTCCCAATTCTAAAAGTGCATTTGTGATCTTGATTAAAAATGGACGGCCAGTTAAACTGTTCATATAAATCTTCATGTGGGACAACGGTAATCATAAAGCCTCCAGGCTTGACTAGCTGCCACCAATGTCGAAGAGCAGCCTGAGGCTCATTCATATGTTCCAAACAATGGCTCGAATGAACACAATCATATTGCTCAGGTTTGCGGTACCTCAAAATATCATTCGCATCACCTTGGTTCTGGTCAAAAATCTCAGCATGAGCGACAACAGGATCTGAACCGGCACCAATGTCGATAACACGTCCACCTAAAAACTTGGAAAAAAAACTGCTTGAACGCACCAAGTTAGTTTTACTTGCTTCAGTAGCCATTTAAAACGCCTTAAATAACAATTGCTTCATAGTTGGCGCTGATTCGAAACCGACGACATGATCTCACACCTATTTCAAAATCGTTCACCCGCTCACATTTCCATTTGTCTCACATTACAAGAGATTAAAATCTTATTAATAGTCTAGCTTTAAAACAGAAAATGATAATCTTTTATAAAGAATTTAAATCTTCTCTAGCGCAACACTTTTCGAAAGGAAACATCGCAATTTAATATTTAAACCTTAACCTTATCAAAAGTTTGCAACTGCTAGCTGATCGAATAAAATCTGCCGATCAGAAAAGATAAAATATTCGACCAAGGCTAATCAACCTATTCATCATAAAGTTGAAAACAAATGAAAAAAATACTTGTGACTGGCCATCGAGGGTTTATTGGACAAAACCTATCAACTCGGTTGATTCAGATCGGTTATGAAGTCGAAGGGTGGGAACCTGGAGGTTTTGGCGAACCTCCGGTGGCTGGTAAGGATTTAGTAATGCATTTAGGGGCAATTAGCGATACGACCTATCCTGTGCTGGATGAAATAATGATAAACAACCTAGATTTCAGCATGGACTTGCATCGGGCATGTATTAAACACAAGGTCAACCTTCACTATGCATCAAGTGCAAGCGTATACGGCGTCACCGATTCTTTTGATGAGGATGGCCCCCTTAGTCCGCAGTCGTATTATGCTTGGACAAAATATTTGTTTGATAGGCACATAACAAAAAATTTTAGCGATGAAATTACTGTAACTGGGTTCAGATACTTCAATGTTTTTGGAGCCAAAGGCGAAGCCCACAAAGGTAAGATGGCCAGCCCTTTTTATAAATTTTCAAAAGAGGCAAAAAGTAATGGAACTGTTACTTTGTTTGAAAACAGTGAAAACTATTTTAGAGACTTTGTTTCTGTCGAGGACGTAGTAGAAACCCACATCAAATTGATAGAAAACAAATATTCAGGCGTCTACAATATTGGCACTGGGCACCCAACTAGTTTCCAAGAGGTAGGCCAAAAAATCGCCAAAAAGTATAACGCAAAGATTTTATACAGAAAAATGCCGGGCGCACTTGAAGGTCAGTACCAAGCATTTACATGCGCGAACACAAAAAAGCTTGATTCGTTAATCCAAATGAAGTGGTCATCCATATTAGATTATATTGAAGAGCATGAGTGTAATTTGTAAGTTGGCTAAGTGTAGTTATTGGTACAATCAACCTTGTCCATGATTGTATCTGGATAGAGCACCAGACTACGAAGCTAGGGGTCGGGAGTTCGAATCTTCCCGAGCGCGCCACTTAGCAAGTTTCAAGGTCCGTGGACCGTGGTTCAAGTGACTGTTTCCCCAGATCACGGTTCTTGCATCTGAGCCGATAACCTTTCTATCTGCATTTAGGTAATGGAGTTTTAGATGAAGTTTGATAGTGACATAGGCAAACTGACGCGCCTAATGGCCGAGAGCATAGCAGGAACATCAAGGCGCAATGCTATTTTAAGTGAAATGCGAATACAGCCTGGAGACACTATCATTGATGTAGGGTGCGGAGCTGGTCATCTATTGCCTCACCTAGCAAAAGCCGTTGGAGGCTCTGGCAGGATTTATGGACTCGACCCCAGCACTGACCAAATGGAGCAAGCCAAAAAGCGATGTGAGGATTTCCAAAATATAAGTTTGATAAACGAGAATGCCGACAAAACCGATTTGCAGGACGAAAGCTGTGACTCTGCAACCTCAACACAAGCTCTCGAATACATACCAAATGTCGACGCTGCTTTGGACGAAATTACCCGTATTATTAAGCCCGGCGGAGCATTCGTGAACATTTCCATTTTATGGGATCATTTTAAATTCTTTGGTGCCGACGAAAAACTAAATGACAAAGTTCATGAAGCTTTCAGAGCGCATTGCAGTCATCAAATGCTTCCAATGGAATTGCCGGGCAAACTTGCGCATCGTGGTTTTAGTATGATCAGAGATAAATCGCTCGCATTTTTAATCACAAAAAGAGATGAGAATTCACCGGCTCGCTATACTGAGGCTGTCATGGCAAACTTTGCCCTGACCCAGGGTATGACCGAGGCAGAGGTGTCAGATTGGAAGTCGCAATTGGAAGCAGCTGAGCAACAAGGACGATTTGGTTTCACTAGCTTTCCAGTCTTGACGGTCGGTTATCTTAATTAATATTTGACGGCACAAGTCTAAAAGCAGACAACTTTCCCATCCACCCATACATGACGACGAGGTTGTGCCCTTGGCCACATTTATGACCAACGCCTTCGGTCGCCCAACCGCCAATGGCATCGATGATGTCGGCTTGGTTAATCATCCATATCTCAAAATCTGCGGATATACTCGCAATGGCATGCACAGCTTGTATGGCGCGCCGCCTTATCTGCTGTACTCAATAAAAGAAGTTGTATTTGCTACCTTGTCATATAAAGTCCTAGCTTGTTTGTTTGTTTCCTCAGTTAACCAATAAACGCTTGGGCTACCACGCTTATCTGCTTCAGCATATACGGCTTCAATCAGAGAACGACCAACGCCGCGGCCTCTCGCAGGTTCAACAACGAACAGGTCTTGCAAATAGCAATCATCCTCAATATTCCAATTATCTGGGTGGAAGATAAAATGGACCAGTCCAATAATTTCTGTGTGTTCGCAAACTACAATTGCATTTTGGGCTTTATTGTCTTCTGAGACTAAGCGCCCAAAAGTTGTTTCATAAACGAGTTCGGTAACTTCCGAGTCATAAAAAAACAAGTAGGTGCTCCACAATTCTTTCCACTTATCGAAGTCATCCTTTCTTAATTTTCGTAATTCAAAAACAGATGATTCCATAGCCCATATCTCCCAATAGCCTCACAAAACATTTATATAGTGGAAAACTGTATTACGGAAGGAATCCTCCTATCAGCATTAGCAATTAGCGTCATAATACTTGTCATACGCAAAGTGCCAAGATTGCTTTTTTTTAAATAACGGCTGCTGCAAAATCCTACAGTGAGGACAATCCTTTTCAGAAGATTTTGGCGTCTGGTGCAGTTGTTTGTATTAAGGAGTTAGTTGAATGCTCAACAAAAGTCTGACAACAAATTTAGCTGCGTTAGCAATTATATGCGCTAGCTACCTGTCGCCAAGATACAATGAGATAATATATCTATCTGGGTTGTTCGCACTCTCTGGTGGAATCACAAACTGGCTAGCCATTCACATGTTATTTGAAAAGGTGCCATTCTTTTATGGCTCTGGTGTGATCCCAAGCAGGTTTGAAGAATTTAAACTAGGAATAAAACAGCTTGTAATGACTGAATTTTTTACTCCACAAAACATTAATGTTTTCATTGAGCAACAAACCGGAGCGCTTTCAACAGACATTAGCAACATGGTTGATTTTGACCGTGTTTTTGATGGACTGGTAGAAGCCATAGAAAGTTCATCTATGGGAAGCATGTTGGCTATGCTGGGCGGCAGAAAAGCATTGCAACCTTTAAAGGAGCCTATCACTTTTAAACTTCAAGAAATTATGGGTGAAATAACAGAGGCAAAATCGAAAGAAACTGGTGATAAAAACCTAACCCCATCACTAATAACTCGGTTGGAACAAATAATTGACCAACGACTTGATGAACTCACGCCAGGGCAGGTCAAAAATATAATTCAAGCAATGATACGCAAACATCTTGGCTGGCTGGTGGTCTGGGGTGGCGCAGTCGGAGGTCTTATCGGTTTTGGCGCTGCCATAGTTTAAGACTTACAGAGTCCGTCCAGATAACGTACAAGCAAAAAGCAAAAATAACCCTGTCTATGAAGCGCGGCGCAAGGACCATGGACGTCGCATCTGAGCCCAATGGTGGGATTGTTTTTCCACATATTTTTTTCAAGCTTGGGACAACGAATTTGAGTTGATTTGGCGGTTGAGTGGCAACTGTTAAGCCTTAAATTGGGCAATATAGGAACATGCGACCAAATCAGAGACACGGGTGATTTTACGTTTGTTCCAACCTTAGTATAGTTAGTGCTAGTCCATTCCAATGCAGGGAAAAAAAATGTTTTTTGATGCTTCGAAACCAGAGGGAAACAATGATAGTTTAACCAGCGCCGTGTCGAAAAATGGCACGCCAAAGATTGGCCAAATGTATCTCGTCCCAGCGCGCTGTGGAGTGGCTGTCAAACTATCTGCCAGGCAGAGCATCAGGATAGAGAATACGCATGGTACTCAAGTTTGTGACTTTTGGGCCTTTCGTGATCCGGATATGCAAGAGTTTCTCTCGATGGCGCATACCCGGACATCACTGGAGAGTATTTTCCCAAAGATCGGGGACATATTGGTTTCGAACACTCGACAACCAATGCTTGAAATAGTTGAAGATACATCGCCGGGCGAACATGACACCCTCATGTCATGCTGTGATAACAATAGATATAAAATACTGGGTTGTAAGGCCTATCACGATAATTGCACGGACAATTTGAGGATGGCTCTTCTGGCAATTCAGCGAAAAGCGCCTTCAATTCCAGACCCATTCAACCTCTGGATGAACATCCCAGTGAAAAGTGATGGTCAAACATCGTTTGAGCCGACTATCTCCAAAAATGGAGACTGGATAAAAATGAAGGCCAATTGTGATTTGATAGCCGTGATGTCTGCGTGTCCTCAGGATATGAACCCTATCAATGGTGTTGGCTGCAGCCCTACTGAAGTCAGTTTTTCAGTCGAAAACTAAGCAACAGATAATCTGGTTTTTAAAATGTTGATACCCAAATGTGAGTATCACATGGACCTAAGGTGAAGCCTAATTTTATAGAAGGACAAAAATAATGTTGCGTTGGATTAATAAAGCAATAGCGATTGTATCTCTGTTGGCGGGCCTGCCGGCTTTTGCCTCAGAACTGAAGGTTGAAACCCTTGTTGAGGGTGCTGGAATTCAGGCTGAAAAAAACAAAAAAGTCACTGTTCATTATGAAGGCCGGCTTGAAGACAGCACCATTTTTGACGCTTCCAAACCCAGAGGCCAACCCTTTAGTTTTACCATAGGCGTAGGTCAAGTAATTGAAGGCTGGGAGCTAGGGGTCGCCGGTATGAAAGTTGGTGAACAGCGCCGTCTTACCATTCCTCCAAACCTAGCCTACGGGAAAAATGGAGCAGGAGACGTAATCCCGCCTAACGCAACCCTCGTGTTTGATATTGAGTTGCTGTCTATCGCTGATGCTGTTTTTTTGGGGCAATCGACTCCCGAGGACCTGGTTGAGGCACGAAGCAACGGTGTTGCGATCATTGATATAAGGAGAGAGGGCGAATGGCTTGAAACTGGGATCATAGACGGTGCTAATACCATCACGGCGTTCCAAAAGGATGGCAATGTTCACCCCGACTTTCTCCAAAAACTTAATTCTCTAGTGAGTACAAAACAAACCCCGGTGTTGTTGTATTGTAGGACTGGAAACAGGACCACAAGGCTTGGTAATGCAATCATCGAAAAGCTAGGTTTCACAAACGTCAGTCACCTCAGAGATGGAATAATTGGCTGGAAAAAAGAGGGACAACTGACCATCGATTACAAACGATAGTCAGTTAGGATGAATGTAATATTCAATTATCTTGCTTGTCCTTGGTGAACTTGCCATGACGAAGGCTCGTCGCTGAGATGCGTGCTCGTCCATCCGCCGTCCTAGCTCCTGTACTAGCCCCTCCGTGGAGTCTACAGCGGCCATTATTCCTATTGGCAGGACGCAGGCACGCGGTACCTTGACGGGGTCCTGGCACCGCATCTTTAGCCCGGCCAGTCAGGCCCAAAACGCCACTCGACGCTTTTGATCACGTTGTTTTTTGTCAGCATAAATATCACCTTTAATAAGGGTGTTATTATATCGCAAATTGAGTGGCGCTTCGAGGTGGGTGAAACCAAGTTTTAGGGGGAGGTCCCGCGGTTCGCGAGCCGCGAGACTCGACTCCTTCATCTTTGTGAACTTTGGACGTGACCAAAAATATTCTCCATTCTGGAGCACCCATCAGCTTGATAAGTCTCAACATCTGCGACTATTGAGATTGGTTGAGGAGAGCTTGTGAAAAAGAGATATTTAAGTAAAATTTTTTACATAGATAGGATAGAATGATGAGTGGTACCGACAAGCTTTTTGACCAGTTCTGTTATGCTCAGGCTTCTTTCGAAAGCTCTCGGCATATTTACCGACGCGAACATGGTCCCGGTCAGGTTCGTCGATTTTTCAATACGAGTTTCACGGCCTTTGAGCTACGTCGCTACATGATGAATTACTATTATTCTAAAGGAAGCTTCACCATATCTGAGCTCATAGAAGTGTCGGAATTCAGCAGGCCTACTGTTACAAATACAGTGTTAGAGGCTGTGAGTATGGGGTATCTAGAAGAGTTGCCAGACAAAGTTGACCGTCGCCGCCGGGATTTTCGACCAACTACGCCAATGTTGGAGGCTTGGCGAAATTACTGTAATGCGCTGTTAGCAAATCAGAAGTTCTCTCAATCACTGAAAATGGCCCAGACACTGATTTCGATGCGCGAATTAGAGACTGAAACTACACAATCAGATACGTAAAAATTTTTAATCTTTTTTGTTCCGGTGCGCCGTGTTGCAATAGAGCTGGTTTGGAGTACGTATCGGGTAGGTCCTGCGCTTCGAAACGCACAATTCTCGAGGGGCGCTTACCAGAATGACTGAAGCACCAAAACTTCGGTTTGTTTCTCACAAACAGGGCAGCCTTGCATATCGTGAAGCCGGCTCCGGACAGGCTTTACTGTTTCTGCACGGCATGAATGGCAACAGTAAAAGCTGGGGTTTTGCTTTTCAGGCGTTGTCCCCGTCATTCCGCGTTGTCGCTTGGGACGCGCCTAGCTGCGGCAAATCCGATTCCTTTGGGGATTCGCTCGAAGATTATGTCGCGGCCGTTAAGGTGCTGATCCAAACTCTTGAACTGCAAGATGTTGTTGTTATCGGCCACTCTATGGGGGGGTTGGTGGCAACATCGCTTGCAGCTGAGCCGGATATGCCGGTCACCGGGCTGATCCTGTCATCGACACATCTCGGGTTCAGCCTTCCGCCTGGCAGACCACTTATGCCACGATATGCGACTCGTATTGAAAGGTTGACGGCCAAAGGCTCCAGCCTCGAATATGGCCTTGAGCGGGCACGACGAAATACACCCGACGGAACCTCTGATGAGATTGTTTCGTTCCTCGCTGACATTGCTCTGGATGTCAGAATCGAACAGATCAGAGACGGTGGACGCATGAGTCAGGAAGCCAGCAATGCGGCAATTAGCGACATGATAAAAGTTCCTGTTCTCATTCTTTTAGGCGGGAAAGACACCGTCATATCCGATGAAATGCATAACGCCCTTACATCTGCATTTCCGGTTGCCAAACAGATTGTATTTCCAGATGCCGGGCATGCGTCATATGCTGAGTTTCCGGCAAAGTACCACGCTGAAATCATAAAATTTGTGAATAAAACAAAGCAATAAAATCATTTCATCAATGTTAACGTTGTCACTGACTACTGTTCGGAAAGGGAGGAAAAAATGACGATTTCGAACTTCAAAAGACGGGTATTGATAATAGGGCTAGTGTTCGGGATTTTAAGCCCAGCCGCGCACCTGTCTGCAGACACCCTGAGAGTTGGCCTTGCCGCTGAACCTACCAGTGTTGATCCGCATTATCACAATCTGACCATCAACAATTCGATGGCAACGCAGGTATTTGACGCGCTTGTTCTGCAGGATGTGAATCAAAACCTGGTACCCGGACTGGCGGTTTCATGGGCGCCCGTTGGCGAAACTACTTGGGAATTCAAGCTGCGCTCCGGCGTTACCTTTCATAACGGGGCAGCCTTCACTGCAAAGGATGTCGTCGCCACAATGAAGCGTGCCGCCGATGTCCCGAACAGTCCTTCCAGCTTCGGAACATTTATCAAAGGCAAGACCTTTGAAATTGTCGATGACCTCACTCTGCGGGTTTCAACCAAAAAGCCAAACCCGTTTGTTCCAAATGATCTGTCTCGGGTAGCAATCATCGATTCTGCATTCGCTGATGCCACGACTGAAGACTTCAACACAGGTAAAGCAGCGTTCGGCACAGGCCCATTCAAATTTGCCGGTTGGCTTCCTGGAGATGCTCTCACCCTGACCAAGAATGCCGGCTATTGGGGCCAGGCGGTGGATTGGGAATCTGTTGTAATCAAACCAATCAAGGACGGAACAACACGCACCGCCGCCCTCATTTCTGGTGACGTGGACTTTATCGAACGGGTCGCACCGTCAGATCTTCCCAACCTTGAGAAGCGCAATGGTATATTAGTCTACAAGTCCGTGTCCAATCGTTTGCTTTATATGACACTCCACATGACAAATGATCCGGTCAAACCGTATGTCACAGACAACAGCGACAACCCGATTCCGTCCCCATTTCAGGACATTCGCCTACGACAGGCCGTATCTATGGCGATTAACCGAGAGGCGATCTCAGACCGCGTCATGGATGGCTTGTCGGCACCTGCCGGCCAATTTTCTCCTGAAGGCTATATTGGATATTCCCCCAACCTTTCAGCGGATGACTATAACCCAGAAAAGGCAAAGGAACTCATGGCAGAAGCTGGGTTTGAGGACGGGTTCAAACTGACTATTCATGGGCCAGCTGGTCGCTATTCTAATGATACCCGTATTCTTGAGGCTATTGCCCAGATGCTGTCACGTGTCGGGATTGACACCACTGTAGAGACAATGCCGGCATCTGTTTTCTTCAAACGCTTCTCCAGAGGCGGACCCAATAAAACACCAGAATTCACTGTCGCGATGTCAGGCTACGCAAATGGCTCTGGAGAGCCATCACATCCATTACGGATCTTCATCCACACCAAGCAGAAGGACCGTGGCTACGGCCCTGGCAACCGCAACGGCTACAGCAATGCCGAGGTGGACAAACTGATCGAAGATGGTCGTGCGATGATGGATATTGCCAAAGGTGAAGCGGCATTCATCAAAGCGACTGAAATGTCCATGCAGGAATATGCCCTTGTGCCTATTCATCACGAGTTGGCAACATGGGCCTCCAGCGATGCGGTTACCTATGAACACGGCGCACTCGATAGCACGTTCATCCACAATATCCGAAACAAATAACAAGCTGTATCCGCTCCCGGCAGTTAGTGCCGCGAGCGGATCAATCTGGTGATAAGGACATGTTCGCATTCATTCTCAGACGGACGATACAAAGCGTTATCGTGCTGTTTGTTATGTCTCTGCTTGTCTTCTGCATGATTAACCTCGTTGGCGACCCGGTTGATATGCTCGTCAATCCCGAAAGTCTGCCTGATGAGATTGAACGCGTGAGACGGGATTTTGGCCTCGATCAGCCAGTCTACTCTCAATATTGGCATTTTCTAAAAGGTGCGCTCTCAGGCGATCTGGGCAAGTCGTATGTGTTCGGTCGACCCGCTCTGGCGCTGATGGCCGAGCGATTTCCTGCAACGCTGGAACTAGCATTTTGTGCGCTTATTATTGCCGTGACCATCGGACTGCCGTTGGGAATTTATGCAGGGCTCAGGCCAGATGGGTTTGCAACGCGCATTATGATGGGGATGTCGGTTCTTGGGATTTCGATACCGACCTTTTGGTTAGGGCTGATGATGATCATTCTGTTTTCTGTCATTCTTGGTTGGCTGCCGGTATCCGGCCGTGGCGACATTGGTGTTTTTCTGGGTATTGAGAGCAGTATTTTCACGATGGATGGGCTGAGACACCTAATCATGCCTGCTACCAACCTTGCTCTGTTCAAAATTGCCATGGTGATGCGGCTTGCTCGTGCTGGCACCTCCGAGGTGATGGCGCAGGACTTTATTAGATTTGCCAGAGCGCAAGGGCTACCAAGGAAGCGGATCATCAAATCACATTTGTTGCCAAACATTCTCATTCCTATTGTTACCGTCATAGGTATCGAATTCGGCACACTCATCGCTTTCGCAACAGTGACTGAGTCCATTTTTTCATGGCCCGGCCTTGGCAAGCTTGTTATTGACGCGATCATCAACCTCGACCGGCCGGTTGTAGTTGCCTATTTGTTGTTTGTTGTGGCACTTTTTCTCACTCTAAACCTGATTGTAGACATCATCTATGCGGCTCTTGATCCCCGCGTCAGGTTGCAAGGAGATGACACATGAACGCGAAAGACACTCGAGCAGCTGTCAGTTCGCCCCTTGCGGCACTCTCGAAGTGTGCCAACGCGTTATGGTCACGGCCTTCAGTCTCCATTTCAGGCCTGTTTGTGCTCCTGATTGCAGCTCTCGCAGTTCTGGCACCTCTTGTTGCCCCCACAAACCCCTATGACCTTGCGACAGTAAGCATTCTTGACGGCCGACTGCCGCCAGGCCAGAAAATGTTGGATGGTACCGTCGCCCTTCTGGGTACGGACGGAGCTGGCCGCGATGTTCTGAGTGCAATCCTCTGGGGATTACGAACCAGTCTTATTGTAGCGATCAGCAGCGCAACGATCGCCCTGACGGTGGGATTGACCGTCGGGTTGGCTGCCGCATTTTATGGAGGGCGTTTGGATGCGTTTCTGATGCGTATTGTCGATATTCAGTTGTCGTTCCCCGCCATACTTGTGGCTTTGGTCCTTCTGGCATTGCTAGGCAAGGGGATCGACAAAGTCATTATCGCACTCGCCATCGTACAATGGGCGGTATACGCTCGCACCATTCGGGCAGCCGCCATGGTTGAGCGGCGCAAGGAATATTTTGAGGCTGCCACATGCCTCGAACTTAGTAATGGCCGGATTATTTGGAAACATCTTCTGCCAAACAGCGTGTCGTCCCTGATTGTTCTAGCGACCCTCCAGACAGCACATTCGATAACCATTGAGGCAACACTCAGTTTTCTTGGGGTTGGAGTGCCAATTACAGAGCCTTCTCTTGGCTCACTTATTTCGAACGGCTTCGACTTCATCCTTTCAGGAGCTTACTGGATTACCTTTTTTCCCGGCATCATGCTGCTTGCCACGGTTGCTGCCATCAACATCTTTGGTGACCAGCTTCGAACAATCATCAATCCGAGACTTTCACGATGAGGAATGACCCACTTCTGTCAATTAAAGGACTGAGGGTCGAGTTTCCAACGCAAGATGGGCCCTTGGTTGCAGTCAACAATGTAGATCTGGACGTCGCCAGAGGTGAGGTGCTTGGCATAGTCGGGGAATCTGGGTCTGGAAAGACTGTTTTGGGGCTCTCTGCAATGGGTTTGATTGACAGGCCTGGCAGACTTACAGCCGGGCAAGTGGTGTTTGACGGTCAGGACGTTACAAAATACTCAGAGTCTGGATGGCGTAATATTCGTGGCAATCGGATTGCCATGATTTTTCAGGATCCAACCACCAGTCTCAATCCGGTGCAGCAGATTGGCGCCCAGATGATCGAGGCTCTTCAATCTCATCGTGACATTTCCAGGGATAACGCTCGGCAAATCATCCGCAATGCTATGGTGCGAGTCGGCATTAACAGTCCAGATGAGCGTCTGAATGCCTATCCGCACCAGTTCTCCGGGGGCATGAGGCAGCGGGTGGTGATCGCCATCGCTTTGTTGAATGAGCCAGACCTGATCATTGCGGATGAACCTACAACGGCTCTGGACGTCACCATTCAGGCCCAAATTCTGCGCGATATGCGTCGACTTTCGAGGGATACGCGTACCTCATTGGTATGGGTGACACACGACCTCGGCGTCGTAGCACAGATTGCACAACGCGTGGCAGTGATGTATGCCGGGCGCATCGTCGAAAACGGGCCGACTGAAAAAATTTTGAAATCACCCTGCCATCCCTATACGGAGGGCCTTATTGCTAGCATGCCCGCCAATGCGCTGCCAGGTGAAAGGTTGCATTCAATTCCAGGCGGCCTCCCACAATTGTCCAAGTTGCCAGCCGGATGCTCATTCGCACCACGGTGTAACTACGCCGCTTCAGCCTGCAACATGAGTCCCAAACTCATTCAGATTTCGTCGGACCATGCCGTACGTTGCGTTTCGCCTCTTGATGGAGGCAGCTGAATGGAACATGTCATAGAACTCAGATCAGTGGAACGCAGCTTTGTCACCGAGCCGGATTTTGCCGACCGTGTTGCGTCAATGTTCGGAGCAAAGTCCAATGCAAAAACGCTCCGTGCCGTCGACGGTATTGATCTCACAATCGGACCAAGCGAAGTGGTCGGGCTGGTGGGTGAGTCGGGTTGTGGCAAATCCACACTTGGTCGGATTGTAGCTGGTATCCTGCCTCAGGACAAAGGTGATGTTCTGTTCAATGGCCGTATGTTGGCTGACAAAACTAAGCTTAAGGACGGATCCGGGCTTGGCATACAGATGATTTTCCAAAACCCTGCATCCGCTCTGGACCCACGACAAAAGATCGGTGATGCGATTGCCGAAGCCCCAGTAGCGCATGGGTTGACTCAACGGTCAGGGGCTCGCAAGTTTGCACTCAGCGCGTTGCAACGTGTTGGTCTTGGTGAAGATGCGTTGGACCGTTTCCCTCATGAATTTTCAGGAGGACAGCGACAAAGAATCTGTATCGCCAGAGCGCTGGCAGTCGATCCACGCGTCGTTGTTTGCGATGAAGCTGTTGCCTCACTGGATGTGTCAATTCAGGCCCAGATCATCAACCTATTCCTCGACCTCAAGCAAGAGTTGAACCTGTCCTACCTGTTCATCAGCCATGACATCAGCGTCATCGAGCACGTGGCAGACAGGGTAGCCGTG
This sequence comes from uncultured SAR116 cluster alpha proteobacterium, assembly GCA_902547925.1. Taxonomy (GTDB): domain Bacteria; phylum Pseudomonadota; class Alphaproteobacteria; order Puniceispirillales; family Puniceispirillaceae; genus MED-G116. The sequence continues at coordinate 49,334 of CACCQD010000006.1, forward strand.
ATGTATCTCGGTCAGATTGTTGAGATTGGTGCAACAAGGGAACTGCTTGAAAACCCTCAGCATCCTTACACCAAGGCCTTGCTTGCCGAAGTTCCTACACTCGATAAAAATCTGTCGGAGGAGCATGCGTTGAAGGGAGAATTGCCCTCGCCGCTAAACCCGCCCTCGGGTTGCCGTTTTCATACTAGATGTCCCGTTGCCACGGCAACCTGCAGATTAGAGAGACCGGCGCTGGAACATTGGAAATGTGATCATCAAGTGAGGTGTCATGTTGTAACTGCTGGAAAACAAAATTCCGGGTGCTAAGGATCGAAACCAATTTACACCAACAAACCAACGCCCAAGGCGCAAGCACCGCCACCCAACAGCCCTGCCCTCTCTGGTCCAAAGGCGGTCTGGGCCAGCAAACAGCATCAGTAACCCCGGTCCGTGGAGCGTGGTGCCTGGACCTTGGGCTGTTATCCAAACTTTTATGCAAAATAGGGCATTGGCTGGCTGAGGCTAATCGGCTAAGATATTGATAAGGTTGAAAGTCAGGTTATGATTGGTCCCTGGGCAAGGCGTTGCACTCCACCCCTTGGCATCACTTTCCATAATGAAAACAATGACCGACAGAAGTCTCACACCTCAATGAGATTGCCAACATTCTAGCGGTTCAGGCACTTTTGTCAAAGCCTGTGTGACTGAGGTGTGACTGGCGTGTGACCGAAGTTGGGTCGCGTGAGCCTCATAGACGACAACCAAGCCCCCCGGCGGGTCTAGATAATCAGTGATTTCAAAAAGGCGGCTAAAATGGTCGTTAGCTGTTGTTATTATGGTCGTCTGGCTCGACTAATTTGAATTGAGACGGAGCAGATTACCTTTGATTAGCAAGGGAGCATTTGGTTCGCTAAAGTTTTAGATTGCAAAGAAGAAGACATGCCAGATGCTGTTGTTCGGCTGGTCTAGAGATGCACATCCTCCAAGATCACGCTCCGTGAAGCTGTGACGATCTGCGAAATGTCAGAACGCTTCGCCAACTCTGCCTCTGCCTCTCGGAACAATTCCTGACAGGCGACAAATGCCTTTTCGTCTAAATATTCCTAGGTATTGGCAAGAATGAAACTACCTTCCTAATTCCACACCTAAGATACTACCTGGCGAACAGCCCCTGCTGCCTTGAAGCGCGGAAGCATAGGTTCGATGATTTCAGCCCAAAGCGTTTTATCGTACATCATGTCGCTCTTGGTCTAATATTTTGAAGTGATGTAGCTGGTTAGTTTAGGTTCCATTTTCAAATCTCATATTGATGGCGGCTGAAGGGTCAATCAGTTGTTGTAGTTTTCAGAAATGAATTCGTGCACCACAACACCCCGTGATCCAACAACCTTAGTTGTTAAGCCTTCCACCGCCGGCAGGTAATGCTCCTCGAGGAGTTTTTGACATTTGGTGTAAGCCTCTTGATCCCGATATTCGAAAATGATGCCAACTCGATGCGACTGCTCTTTGTTCCAGATTTGCGTTACAACTCGCCTCAACATACCAGCATCCGTGAATAGTTTGATGACCTCTGGGGTAAAGGCTTTTTCTTGCCTGAGTAAGTAAAGTTCCAATTGCTCTTTGGTTGCAAAATCACGAGTAGAGTAATTGATCATCGATACGTTTGTCATAGCTAATCTGGATTTCCCTTTTTAACCAGTTTGATCGCTTAGAAGTTACTGCTGACGTCAGTCTAACAGCACCCTAATAGTTTTCCAAGATAGCCATAGGTACCCTAGCATCAGTGGTCTTTACTTGTTGGGTAGTTGTGGTCATCAACGATGGACCGCTCACTCACTGGGGTTGGCCCCGGGCATACTAGAAACCGTAAGACAATGTCTGATCATGACTATGATGAGCCAAAGAACGCAAGGTACATGAGTCTGTCGTGTCCACCTTCGTCTCCTCAGTCCAAGGCACTTGTAGGAGCCATCATCGACATCATCTTCAATACAGAAGAACGCTGTAGGGCAAGGACACAAGACAAGGCTGCCCCGGCCAGTTGGTGCCAAACCGCCATTCCAAACCAATCCTGACATCGTCTTTTGCTATCATTACTATCACCCCGATGATGAGTGTTATTATACCACGAAAGTTTGCGATGTCCGTGGGATGGGGCACTAAGCGCAGAGAGTAAACTCAGCATCTTGACCTTTTATAGAACGGGGCCAGTTGATAGCCTATTGAGAGCAAAGTCCGAAGGAAGCAAAAATGTTGATTGATCAAACAGAGGAAACACGTGAGTTAACCGACACTTAGATGCATCTAACTATAGAGGTGTTGCCCTTATTGGCACGAGGCGATGAGCAAAACTGGCCTGTTCATGAAGACCACTGTTTCCAACGCATTGTATAAGACACCATTTGTGGGGGCGTTTGGTATGATCACTTTAGACGCCCTGCACATAAGCATCTTACAAATGATCAAGCGAGACGTGCAGTGAAGCTTTGCCAAGATATTGCAGAGGGGCGAGCAGATCTCAATCAGCTACACCAGCAATCGTTGGTCTGGCGCTGCAAGAGAAAAAACCCGAGCTAAAAATCAATCAGCAGCTTGCGATAATTTTTTCAAATGGCTTTCACAGTTAAAACCTAAACATAATCTGTGACCACGTCTTTCCAAAGCCGCAAGCCTTAGACTTGGATGCGCATAAAAGGGATAATTTACTTATGCTGTCTGCTAGCCCGGGCCGTCTTATGATTGGGGGACAGGCTGATTGGGCGGAGGTGCTTGCGCCTTGGGCCAACCCAATTACACTATTAATCTTCAGAGCGTGGTAGTAAAGAGACTAAAGAAAGTTGCTTACTGAGTTTTTAAAAGTGTGCTTTCTTAAGCTTAAAGAACCTGTAGATTTAAATGATCTTGATTCCCGCTTAGGGCTTTGAAAAATAAAATCAGCCCTATGATGATGGTGAGCTTGGAGGAACAAAGTGGATATTCACGAATATCAAGCAAAAAAAATTTTAGAAGAGCACGGCATCAAAATCCCAACTGGAGCGATTTCTTACTCCCCAGAGCAGGCTGTTTATCGCGCACACGAAATTGGGGGAAAAACTTGGTTGGTTAAAGCTCAGGTTCACGCAGGTGGTAGAGGTAAGGCTGGCGGAGTAAAAGTCTGCCACAGTGAGTCAGAGGTTTTAGAAGCTGCTGATGATATGTTTGGTCGAAAGCTAATAACACATCAAACTGGTGAAATGGGTAAAGGCATATATCGAGTTTATGTTGAGGGCGCGGTTGAGATAGAAAAGGAACTTTACTTAGGATTTGTTCTCGACCGATCCACTCAAAGAATAATGTTAGTCACCTCGGGTGAAGGTGGCATGGAAATAGAAGAGATTTCTGAAAAGAAACCTCAATCCATTGTTCGTTGCGAGGTAGAGCCTGCAGTTGGCTTGAGAGAGTTCCAAGCAAGAGAAATAGCCTTTGAATTGGGCATAGATTCGAGCCTGGTTCAGCAACTGCAAAAAACTTTGATGGGCTGTTACAGCGCTTTTCGAACCCTTGACGCTACAATGCTTGAAATAAATCCATTAGCAATAACCAAAGACAAGAGCATCATAGCTTTAGATGCTAAAATGACGTTTGATGATAATGCTCTTTTTCGCCACCCAAAAATTGCAGAATTAAGGGATAAATCTCAAGAGGACCCTCGTGAGAGAAATGCAGCCGACCGAGGACTAAATTATGTCGGTCTAACAGGTGAAATCGGCTGCATAGTCAACGGCGCAGGCTTAGCTATGGCAACCATGGACACAATAAAGTTAGCCGGTGGTGAACCAGCAAACTTCTTGGATATTGGTGGTGGAGCTACCCCAGAGCGAGTTACCAAAGCTTTTAAGCTCATCCTATCTGATGAGCGAGTAAAAGTCATACTAGTAAATATATTTGCGGGAATTAACAGATGCGACTGGGTGGCTCAAGGCGTAGTGGATGCTATGAAAAATTTAGATTTTACTCATCCAGTTGTTGTTAGATTAGCAGGAACCAACGTAAAAGAAGGCAAGGAAATAATTAAAAAATCGAAGCAACCAATTATCCAAGCGGATGACCTAATGGAGGCTGCGACAAAGTCAGTCCAAATTTGGCAGAATTTGTAAAATAAAGTTAATGGCATCTTACCTTACAAGTAAGGAAAGGCAGATAATTATGAGTATTCTTCTCAACGAAAACACCCGAGTCATAGTCCAAGGTATAACCGGTAAATTGGCGAGATTTCATGCGTCAGAAATGGTTGACTATGGAACAAAAGTTGTCGCCGGCGTGGTGCCAGGGAGGGGTGGGGAGAAAGTAGACGCAATTCCGGTTTTCAATACAGTTAAAGACGCGGTAAAGGAAACAGGAGCAACGGCAAGTTTAATTTTTGTGCCTCCCCCGTTTGCGGCAGACAGTATCATGGAGTCTGCAGACGCAGGATTGCAGTTTTGCGTGTGTATTACTGACGGCATCCCAGCCCAAGATATGATTTATGTCAAAAGATATATGATGCGTTACCCAAGAGAAAAACGAATGATCCTAACTGGGCCAAACTGTGCGGGCACCATAAGCCCCGGAAAATCACTTTTAGGTATAATGCCAGGCCATATCTATAAACAGGGTTCAGTAGGAATCGTCAGTCGCTCTGGCACACTAGGTTACGAAGCGGCATACCAATTAAAAGAGTTGGGAATTGGTATATCCACTTCCGTTGGCATAGGAGGCGACCCCATCAACGGTTCCTCTTTTCGCGATATTTTAGAAAGATTTAATGAAGATGACGAAACTGAGATTATTGCTTTGATTGGCGAAATTGGCGGGCCACAGGAGGCAGAGGGGGCGGAATTTATTGGCAAGCATATATCCAAGCCAGTTGTTGCATATGTTGCTGGCCTGACAGCGCCGAGAGGTAAAACTATGGGCCATGCTGGTGCGATTATATCCGCTTACGGAGAAACTGCAGAAGAAAAAGTTGAAATGCTTAGTTCAGCAGGTGTAACTGTCGCTCCAAATCCTGCAGTAATTGGGGAGACGATTGCCTCGATCTTAAATTAGAGATTCCTTATCTAATTATTTCTTTACGTATTATTCAATAACTTATTTATGGTGGTACAATGAGCTTCTTTGAAATTATAAATGCCCCTGCTCGCCTTAACAGATCAGAGCTTGCTGTTCCAGGCAGCCAGCCTGAACTTTTTGAAAAAGCCGCCAAATCTGACGCTGATATAATTTTTCTCGATTTAGAGGATGCCGTAGCACCCGAACAAAAAGTGCAAGCGCGTCAAAATGTCATTGAGGGTTTAAACGATATTGATTGGTCAGAAAAAACTATATCGGTAAGAATTAATGGGCTTGATACCCATTATATGTATCGAGACGTTGTCGATATTTTAGAAAAAGCAGGCGATAACTTAGACCTCATAATGATACCAAAAGTTGGCACTGCTTCAGATGTGTATGCCTTGGACATGTTGGTTACCCAAATTGAAGAGGCTACTTCAATCAAGAGGCCCATTGGATTTGAACATATCATTGAAACTGCACTTGGCATGCAAAACATCGAGAGTATTGCCGCCGCTTCAAAGCGAAATGAAAGCCTACATTTTGGTGTAGCAGATTACGCCGCCTCAACAAAAGCGAGAACAACCGCCATAGGTGGTGTCAATGAGAAGTACTCAGTCTTAACAGACGGAGACTCTGACAAGCCGCGTGAAACTCATTGGGGTGATATGTGGCATTACGCGCTGGCCAGGCTTGTAGTTGCAGCAAGGGCTAATGGCTTGCGACCAATAGATGGGCCGTTTGGCGACTTCTCAGATGATGATGGATTCTTAGCAGCTGCCAATAGAGCGGCTACATTGGGTCTTGAAGGAAAATGGGCGATACATCCCTCACAAATAAAATTAGCAAATACGGTAATGACGCCATCTAAAGAAGATATCTCTCAGGCCGTCGCGATTCTAGAGGCTATGGACGAGGCAAAACAAACTGGCAAAGGGGCAGTCTCTCTCAATGGTAAATTGGTGGATTTAGCTTCGATTAGACAGGCAGAAGTGCTCGTGGAAAAAGGACGCCAAATTGGAATAATCTAACTTTCCAAACAGCCCGGTTTGTTTTAACAGTACCTCCATTCTTGTTTACAAAGCACTTTAGATAAGAAATAGCTTTATTTGCCTGTTAAAACGGCCGAGTAGGGATACCTCGAGTAAAATCAAAATCTCGTTATGTTGGCCTCAAAGCTCCTTTATTGAGCAACAGATATTACTCAGTACACGTCATATGCGATAACTAGCGAGTCATGTTGGATCACAATTTGGCTCGCACTGCATGACATCAAACTTTAAAATAAATTAAAATCAGGAACTTGAACCATGGGCCATGGAAAACGTGTTGCCTAGGGGTGGGGGTTCGAAGGCCATGGTCCGAGCACAACGCTCCACGGACCAGGGTTACTGATGCTGTTTACTGGCCAAGATCGTCTTTCGAACGGGGGGACAGGCTCCTCAGGCAGAGGTGTTTCGACATCAGGCGTTAGACAAGTAGATTAATTTTTTCGTTTTAAATTTTCTAAAATTCGCTCTCTTCTCGTAATTGTTCGTGTGTTATAAAGGTGTTCACTATTTATTAATTATATTTATGCTTTGCTCGCCCAAAGCAAATCAATACCGTCAGGTCAAGTGTTTGTGTTGCATGTAATGCATGGATATCCCACTAAGCTTGTTCGATGCTTTTGTCTCAAATATAAAGCAGATTAGGGTTGACTTAGCATCAATGAAAAAAAATGTAGAACAAGTTTTCCACAGAGGAATTTCCGCACATCAAGAAGGCAATCTTGAAGAAGCCGAAAAGCTTTATAGGGCGGTTTTAAAGTTACAACCATTTCATGCCGAGGCGACACATAATCTCGGTATTATCGCAGCCTCAAAAAACAAAATATCTGTGGCGATACCATTATTCAAAAAAGCGCTTGATGCTAATCCAAAAATAGAGCAGTTCTGGCTCAGTTATATTGACGCTCTGGTTAAAGAACGGCTCTTTAGGGAAGCAGATAAGGCGCTAATTAAAGCGCGGAACTCCGTTGTTTCCAAAAAAAATTTCAATGCTTTAACCGTTTACTTTCAGCAAGAGGTGAGTAGGAAAGCTCCTTCCCATACCAAAATAAATAATCTTTTAAATTTTTTTCGATCCGGGAGGTATGGCGAAGCTGAAAAACTCGCATTAGTGATTACTGAAGATTTTCCGAATGACCAGCTTGGATGGAAAGTGCTGGGTGCTGTTTTGAAAAAATTGGGTAGATTAGATCAGTCTTTATTGGCGAGCCAAAAGGCTGTTGAAATAGTGCCATCAGACGCCGAGGCCCTCACCAATTTAGGCAATGTGCTTAAAGATCTTGATAAGTTAGACGAAGCTGAAACAGTTTATAACAAAGCTATTGTTGTCCAGCCTAATTACACTAAAGCACATAACAACTTAGGCGTTCTGCTACAACAGTTGGGGAGATTAGACGAAGCAGAGAAGTGTTATAGAGACACCATCGAATTGGACGATAACTACGCTAACCCTTTTAATAATCTGGGAATTGTTCTTCAAAAACTTGGCAAGCTGCCTGAGGCTGAGAGAAGTTTCAGACGCGCGATTGAGTTACAACAGAACTCTGCTGAAGTTCACAGCAATTTGGCAATAACACTTCAAGAAATGGGCAAGTCAGAGGAGGCTGAGGCGAGTCACAGAAAGGCAATTTCTACAGATCCACAATATTATGGCGCATACCTAAATTTCTGCGAATTTCTCGAAAAAGCAAACCGTCTTGATGACATGAATTTAGTAATAACCGCTGCAAAAGAAAACGGATGCAACGATAATTCTCAACTCCTTTTATACGAGTCACTTTTCTTTTTCCGCAAAGAACAATACGAAAAAGTAGAAGGGCTTTTACATGGAGTTAAAGAACAACACTTAACTGAAGAGCGGCTCATTGCCTTTCTAAGGCTTAAAGCTGAATTGTATCAGCAAAACAGAAATTTCAAGCATGCTTTCGCGGCGTTTAAAGAACTAAATTCCAAGATAAAAAATAGTAGCGACTTCAGTCAGTCAGAGGCGAACAAATATTTTGAAGAACAAAAAGAAAAGGTGTCGCAACTAAAAGACCTATTGGGGAGTGCACCATATGGAAAACCCATTAAAGCAGATTGGCTACAACCGGTGTTTTTGGTTGGTTTTCCCAGATCTGGTACCACCCTACTAGATTCGATGTTAAGGACTCATTCCAAAATTGAAGTGTTAGAAGAAAAACCAATGATTTTGGAAATGCGAAAAAAAATCAAATACTCAATGGATATCTCTGCCGTTGAAAAGATGCCTTTCAAAACTGCAAAACTAGGAAGTGATTTTTATTTTGATGAAATGAATTTACATTTAGAGAAAGAAAGATGCCCGGTAGTCATCGATAAATTGCCACTAAATATCCTAGAGATTCCGATTATTAATCGGGTGTTTCCGGAAGCAAAATTCATATTTGCTTTGCGGCATCCACTTGATTGCATTTTGAGTTGTTGGATGCAAAATTTTCAGCTTAATGCTGCGATGGCAAATTTTGTGGATCTTGATCGAACTGTGGAGATGTATTGCAATACAATGGAAATGTTTAATTGCTGCCAGAGGAGATATTCACTAAATTGTATTTTCGTGCGATATGAAAATGTAATTTTGGACTATAAGCAAGAAATCACGAATGTATTAAAATTTTTAGATTTAGAGTGGGAGGACAAAATCGCAAACTATCGACAAACTGCGATCAAAAGAACTGAAATAAAAACACCCAGCCATCACCAAGTCATAAAGCCTATTTATAGCACTGCGCATAACAGGTGGAAAAATTATGAACTTTATTTGAACAAATATGTTGTCCCTCTAAATAAATGGTTAAACGACTCCGGATATAGAGACATCACTCAATAAAATTTGATTAAGTGATCCATGAAAGCTTATTTATCTTGCGCTCATAAGGGCAAGTACCCAAGCGCAATAACCCTGCCCCCTCCGTTCGAAAGACGATCTGGGCCAGCTAACAAAATCAGTAACCCCGATCCGTGGAGCGTGGTGCTTGGACAATGGCCGTCGAACCCCGGGCGTTGGTTCAGCCAAGGTTGCAGCTAAGGTTTTGACAGATGGCCTGTAGGGTTGGTTTGCTAAGCTGTTGATATAGATGGATTCAGTCACTGGGTGGCGCCACGGCTAACAAAATACAACCGCCCATTTCTTGTAAGCATCTTTTAGTCAATTTTCACATAATCAGAAAATGTAGAGACGTCAGAACAACGCAGGCCAATAATATAGTCTCAGCACAAATAATTGTAATTGCTTGGCCACCAACATTTCTAAGTGACCCTAAAGCAGTTTTCATTCCGATGGCTGCAATAGCAGTTACTAAACACCAATTCGACATATTGAGAAGATTTGTTTTCAAGGATTCTGGAAAACCAGATACGGAGCCAATTGGTATGAGAACGATAAATCCGATAGCAAAAAATGGAATGGGAAGTTTTGAGTTGTTTAGCGAACTCTTTTTCTTATGGAACATAAAAGTTAGGACCAACACTAATGGAACTAATAATGCAACTCTAACCATTTTCACAATGGCGGCAGTGTCCCCGGTGGTTTCAGAGATGCTGTAACCAGCGCCGATAACTTGAGCAACATCGTGAATAGTGGCTCCAATGAACACCCCTGCAGCAAAATCATCCAAATCCATATAATCAACAATCAAGGGATAGAGTATCATGGCCAGCGTACTTAAAGTTGTGACGCAAATGACGGTAAAAATGGTGTTCCTGTCTGAAAATTCATTTTTTGGCAAGACCGATGCGATTGCTAACGCTGCTGAGGCGCCACAGATAGCCACTGCCCCGCTGGTCAAAAGTCCTAGACGCCAGCCTCGATTCAAAAACCGAGCGAGTAAAGGCCCGGAAACGATCGTTACAAAAATTGCAATAATAACTACCACAATTGGCATTATTCCAATATTTATGACCTGTTCCAGTGTTACGCCCAGACCCAAAAGAGCTACGCCAAATTGCAAAATATTTTTTGATGCAAAGTCAATGCCTTGACTACATACTTTATCTTCATAGAGAAAATGAAAGCCCATCCCGATCAGCAAAGCAAACAGCATTATTGGAGACGCATAATGGTCAGCCAAAAAACGTGAAGCAACAGCAACAGTAACTGCCGCCAGTAGTCCTGGAAAAAGAGCCTTAAATTTCTCTTTGATAGAATATTTGTCGTGCAGCCATGAAAAAGTCATTACATCAAACCAAGAAATAATTTCTATGTACTTTTCTTTTTTTGGCCATTTATTTGTTCGCATTCATTTTACAAGTTTACATGAACTTAGAGAACCAGCGGTTGAATTTTCTAAGCTCTCGATATTTTTTTTGACCAACCTAAGCATAAAACGTGATGAAAAATTTGGGATACTTGGTGTATGTTAGGTCTAGTCGGGAGTTTATTTACCTATATATTCTAGGTTGCACTGAGGTGTGCAACCTCGCTGGTTGCGCGCAACCAGATGCAAGCAGTATTGATGATTGCTTTCCTTAGCGCTCAGCGACGCTTTTAAGATTGCTTTGGCACAAAGGTAGGATGAGTGATTTGGCTGTCACTTTACGACATGAAAATCCTTGAAAAGCTCACTCAAGAAATTTGTCTCGATCCGCGTATTATTTGCGCCTTTAAAAACACACTTTCCTGACATTTTGGCTATAAAGCCGTTGTAGTGATTGAATATTTCTTCATTTTTTCCCTTAAACTCGGACTGACTTTTGCCGGTCCTTTTTTAATATTCGAGATTCCGCTTTTTGATTTTTGATCTGTTCCTTAAATTTTTGATCTAGTCCACCGTTCGAAAGCGACTGTTTTGCACAACAATTACTGCGCCGATCGGAATTACAAAGGTGATTATAGCTACTGCTATAATCAAAATACCAAGTTCAGAATAATCAGCTATAGTCACCAGCTGATTAGTGATCTTGTCTTTAACCTGTCGTGTCACAACAAACATTTGATTGAGGTATTTGGTGCCAAGTGAACTAGCAGACAAAGCAAGATTTGTGAATGAAGCGAAGACTGCAAAAAATGTTGCTTTCATGTTGTCCGGTGCATTTTTTGCAATCCAAGCCAAGAGTGGGATCATCGACACCTGACCGAGGGGAGACTCTAACGCCGTATTGATTAGTGCAATAAATTTGGCATCGACGACGCCGCCAGTCATCGCGGAAGTCCACTCGTGCACGCCGTAATACATCCCGATACTTGGAAGGAACAAAATACCACCCGCAATTGAGAGGATGACTATAATTCTCGCGATTGAGGTGTTTGCCATAAATGGGCGCAACAGGATGATTCCTGCTACGGTAAGAATAGACGCAAGCAAAGACAAAACCGAGAAGAATTGCTCATTGAATAGAAGAATGTCAATTTCAAACCAGGTTAGCCCAGGCCCAGGGCTTGGCATTGCTCTAAACACAAAAATGATGATTGCAGTACCAATTATCATCATGCGTTGAGACTCCGGCAGGAATTGCACAAGTCGACTCATTAAGTACAAAATTATGACTACTGACCCGGCAAAAACGATTTCTTGAGAAAAAGGAACGTTTAGCGTGCCAACGCCAACAGAGAAAATTACAAAAATCAAACTTCCAATAAGGATCGTCCAATTGATTTCTGGACGCTGAATTCCATCTGGCTCACCTTCTATTGAAAAACCACTTGCTGACACTGCAACTGTTTGATAACGAGACATGGCCGTTGCCAGTAAAACACCGAGGACTGAGACTGCTGGAATAATCAGCGCATATCCATAGATAGACGCATACAACTCTATTTTTTGCCGCTCATCAAGTGCATCGACGTCCCTAAAAAAGATCACATTTGCAAGCGCAACAACCACTGTGCCACCGATTATTGCAAGACGCCCCAGCGTTTGCATGGTTGTGTGCATGTCTTTGATCATATGCTCAGAAACAGGGCTTCCGTCTTGGTTGAATCTCGGCACTGCCTCAACTGTCATCGCATCCGCTACAACATCTTGGATCACAAAACCGACCGGAGCGAGGATAACACTCACCACGTACCAAGTTTCGACTGGCATAATGTTGGACATTGCCTCAGTGTGCCCAATGAGGCCGTACATGATCAGTAGACTGAGCGCGATTATTCCTGCGCCAATCAACACCATATAATTTTTTCTTTTCCAAATGAGGTCAACAAGGTGGCCCAACGGCATCTTGAGAGCCCATGGGAGTCCCGCCCAAAAGCCAAGACCCGCAAGAAATGCTGCTGAGAGATTTAGGTAATCTTTGATGAAAAACGTGCCAACTATTGCAGTCAGGCCTGATATCCCTGCTGCCACGTAAACCATTAGTGGAGGCAAATAGGACCACCGAAGCAGCCCTGGCAGCTCGGCAAACGCGAGAATACAATATCTTAAGAAGGCGAACATTTGCGAATACTAACGAAATAGAACCTCTGAAGCCAGATATTAACGGAATTAGGGATAAGTCGTTGGTGGGGTTTTTGTGTTGGCTCGATTGTCGGATGTTGCCCAAATTTACCTAGTACATCGTTTTAGTTTCAATGTTTTTTGGTGGTTTTTGTCGTTGGCTAAATAGAAAATCTATATAGATTTCATTTATATGAGGAGGGCCCTGAAAACTAGTTTGGACACTAACTTTTTGACGTAAGACATTTGCCACGCTCGGGTATTTATTCATTTTAATCAGGTGATATTGTAAGGTGCCTGGTGGCAAACCACATAATTATAACAAGGCTTAATAACACAGCTGTGAGTGCTAGGTTTGTTCTCTCCATTCCAAAATCCTAGAAGTTGGATCAATATCAATGACAGAGCGGTGGGAGCCCCACCTATGTCGTTAATACCATTCATTAAATGGTGTTTGAAAGGCACGCTACCCGTTCTGACGGTTGCCGCTTTAGCGAGCATTTTGTTGGGAGTTGTGGAAACCTATATTGCTGCGTTGATTGGATACATTATAGACGTTCTGATTGAGTCGGGTGCTAATTCGCTTATTGCTAATAATTGGGGGCTGATACTAGCGGTTGCCGTTTTTTTATTTTTTCTTCGACCAACTACCTTTTTCATATCCTCTTATCTCCAGTCAATGGTTCTAAGCCCCGGCCTACGAACACTAGTAGCTGTACGTTTGCATCGTTGGACTCTCGGTCATGCAAAAAGTTATTTTGACAATGACTTTGCGGGAAGGATCGCTCAAAAAGAGGTGCAGGCGTCTAATGCATTAGCAGATGCAATTGTTGAGATCATTCACACAGTTGTGTTTGCAATCGCGACAGTGGCAGCTGCTTTCTTGATTATCAGCTCTGTTGATTGGCGTGTTGGATTAATAGTCGTTTTTTGGTTTGTTGGTTTTTATTTTATGATGGGCTTCTTTCTTCCTAGGATAAAGAGCAGGTCTGCTCATCGTGCCAATGCTCAAGCTGCTGCAACCGGCCAAATTGTTGATACAGTAAGTAATATTAGCACCGTAAAACTTTTTGCTAATTCCAGCCGCGAGGACAACGCAGCTCTGGCAGCGTTTGAAGTTTTGAAAATGTCTCTTTGCTCTTACGGGCGGGAACTTATCCGCTTCCGAACATTGATGGTTTTGTACGCGAGCACACTTTTTTTTGGGGTCATGGTCAGTTGTGTATACCTTTGGATTGGGGGGAGCGCCACCGCAGGGGAGGTTGTTGTAGCTGGCTCGGTTGCTATGCGTATGATGATGATGGCTGGATGGGTTAGTTTCTCGTTAATGACAATTTATACAAACCTGGGAGACGTCGAAGATGCAATGAAAACACTCGCTGTTCCGCATGTGATGGTCGACGAACAAGGGGCGTTACCTATTATCGTGAAAAATGGAAAAATAGACTTTCAGAACGTTTCTTATTCTTACGGGAGAGACATGGGGGGGCTAAGCGATGTTTCGCTAAGCATAAAGGCTGGAGAAAAAGTTGGGGTAGTGGGAGCCTCGGGTGCTGGAAAATCAACATTAGTTGCGACATTGTTACGACTCCATGATCCTGAAAAAGGCTCAGTCTTGATCGATGACACCAACATAAGCCGGGTTACTCAGGATAGTCTCCGGAGCCAAATTAGCATGGTCACTCAAGAGACTTCGATGTTCAATAGAACAGCCCGAGAAAATATAATTTATGGTCGCCCAGAGGCAACTGACGAAGATGTAGTTGATGCTGCAAAGAGAGCCGGAGCCCACGATTTTATTTTATCGCTTTTAGATAATCAGGGACGAGAGGGTTACGAAGCTTTTCTTGGTGAGAGGGGTGTTAAGCTATCTGGTGGACAACGACAAAGGATTGCTTTGGCGCGGGCAATCATAAAAAACGCCCCAATACTGGTATTGGACGAAGCAACGAGCGCTTTAGACAGCGAGGTCGAAGCCGTAATTCAGGAAGCTCTGAGGACCGTTATGGAAGGAAAGACTGTGTTCGCCATAGCCCACCGTCTCTCCACTATTTCTCATATGGACAGGATAGTAGTGATGGAAGAGGGAAGAATAGTCGAAATTGGTACCCATCATTCGCTGATAAGTAAAGACGGTGTTTACGCAGGCTTTTGGAGGAGGCAATCGGGAGGCTTTTTGGGCGTTGATACCGCTGCGTAATTTATATGCGCCAACACCCGACCCGGTGGCACGGCCTGACGTAATTGGCCTAATATATTTTCTGCATTGTCGTTTAAGGAAATGAACATTTTTTTCATGTTTTCTCCCTTAAACTCGGGCCGGCTTTTGCCGGTCCTTTTTTTGCAATATCCAAATCCTCTAAACCGTGATTTCTGAGCATTCGTTGCACGCCGGGTTTAAGATACCAATAATGATCCTGTAAAAAAGGAGGAAGGCGCTGGAACTCCTCAGGTGTTTTTGGCAAGCCGACAATTCGCTCCTTTTTGTTTGATCCATGATCTAAGGTGTTCTTAAGGGTTGTTGAGGGATAGTGTCTCACTGTGCGACATGGTGAACCCCTTGTTTGATACATGGTTTGCTCGCTTTTGAGGCTCACTTCTTCGACTATGTGTCTCTCTGAGACATGGTTCATTCGATAGACACTGTGGGGGTATTGGCCAGAAAAGCGCTCTTTCCAGGTCGCAATATGTTCCTTGTCCTTGAGCTCCTTTAATGCCCTGTTAAAGGTAGCTCTGGATAGGCCCGTTAACATGCAAAGGGTATCCTGCGAAGGCCAAGCCTTGCCAGACTCCTCGTTATAGAAATCAGCCAGAACAATTAGCACCAGTTTCTGAGTGGGTGGCAGAGACACATTATGAATCACATGCCCCAAAATCTTAAAGGACACAGTCTTAGCCAGTGCCTTGGTGTTTGGCTTGAGTGGCGTTGCTAAAGGGGTCCTTATCATCCTGTCTATTTTGTTGTAATAACGATGGCGGCTATGAGCGATATTATTTCAACCATTACTGCCGTCTTGCTGCTGGTATTTTTTGGCCAAATGCTGTGGCGTCGCCAGTTTGTTCCCGTCCTTTTTTGGGATGGGCTTTCAAAGATTTGCTATTGGATACTGTTTCCATGCTTACTCTTTGATTTAGTCTCCACACTTCAGTTGGATGCTCCTTTCCTCGTTCCATTTGGTTTGACAATACTCGTGGGCTCCGCTGTAGCGGTCATCTTTGGACTTTTGTCGGGTTGGTTTATTAACGCAAGTGGGCCGACCACTTCATCGCTCGTCCAAGGAGGCCTGAGATACAATGCCTTCTTGATGTTGGCTTTTGTTCAGGGTGCCTTTGGTTTGACGGCGTTGGAAATTGGTGTGATGAGTGTTGCGATCCTTGTTCCAATCGCCAACATCGTTTCTGTTTTGGTTATTTTTCTCCTGCGTGATGATAATAATGACGTTGATCTAGTTCGTGCAATTTTCACCGAGGTCGCCAGAAATCCGCTTATTGGCGCGATCATCCTTGGTGGATTGGTCAACATTTCGGGTGTTTTGGTGCCGAGTTTTATGAAGGAAGCAACCGTGCTACTTGGTAAAGCGTCTTTGCCTATGCTGTTGTTGTGCGTTGGCGCGTCGATTAGGGTTTCCGGATTGAAGGCGCATAAGATGGCGTTGCTTCTGGCAGTATTATCCAAACTTTTGATTCTGCCGTTGGTGATGATGATCACAGGCATATTTTTTGGCCTGGAAAAAGAGGTGCTGCTTGTATTGGTTGTTTTAGCGACAGCACCCACAGCCGCATCGTCTTATACGTTGGCGCATCAGCTTGGAGGGGATGCTCCAATCATGGCGGAGATCATAACTGTGCAAACGCTTGTTTCGGCTTTCGCCATACCCGGCTGGGTTTTAGTGATGTCTACTTTGTTATAAATCCCAAAGGAGGGTAGAAACTGTCTCAGCCTTGTTAAGTGTAATGATGGAGATATTGGTTTTTTAGACGGTGTTTTACTAGGATTTCGACCCCCCATAATGCCCCTCAAGACCCCTAAACAGGCTTGCGAGGGCACTATTTAGACGTGCTTGTCAGGTTGCACGCAACAAGATGCAAAAAGTATTAATAGATGCTCTCTTCGACACTCAGCAACGCTTTTCAGGTTGCACTATTAACTTCGATCAATGTTACCAATCAAGCATTTCGCATGTCAATTTTTCAGAGTTAAATTGCACATTGTTTAAAGCACAGACGTGAAACCCTCAACATTGGATGTCCAAGTTAGACACCACTGTGTTCACTGACTCCGTAATGGGCCTGCCTAAAGGCATCCGATTTAGTCCAATTTAAAAAATCATCTTCCGATTGCCAGACGCTATGGGATGCATACGTGTAAAGGTTTCATCTTCATCATTTCCCCCTTCAATTTATGGCACGTAAAATATAGGCCTGCATCCATCAACCTTTTGACGTTAGGCTAATTGCTTTACACGAGCAGTTTATGGCGTTTATTGACAGACACACTAATGCGCAACTCGGCAACGTAAGAGCTAGTCGTCTGTCTGATACGAGTAATAATTTTTTGGGCGGAAGCGAACAGCTAAAATCGCAAGTGAAAGTATAAGGATCGCTCCAGACTCATAAAGCAATGAGATCATATCCATATCTTTGCCCTGAAGGATAATGAGTCGAGTAATAGCGGTAATTGCAATAAAAATTGGCAACGTAATTGGAATACGCTTGCTTACAAAAAATATGCCGATCATCCCCAGAACTTCTGTGTATATGAAAAGCAAAAGCAAGTCGGCAAGTTCTATGCTCCGATTTTCAACAATTGTTAGTATTTCTTGGCCAGTCGCGAATATTGCTAATAGCGCTATTGAAGCGAGGAGCAATTTCTCTGCAAAATTTATAAGTGATGCGATTTTAGCTTCCATTTACCAGGCCATCTACGATCTGAAATCCTGTATTGTGTCTAATTGGTCTGTCGGCGCCGTTGGTCATCATATTTTGATGCGGTGGCTACCAGTGTACCAAAATTATAGCGACACCAGCTAATAAAAGTAAGAGGGCAAACGCGCTCAATCCAAAGAAGTGCCAGGAACAAATGACGCTTGCAAAGATGATGCAACACATCCACGCGAGTGTTTGGAGTATGAGATGACGAGTATTGACGTCCAGGATGTGTCTTAGTGGATTGTGGTCAGCATCCATAATGCTATTCCGATTATCATATGTAACTTCTCGCATGACTGAATCTTCCACATGGCGCAAAAGGGGGGCGGTCGTTGGAAATCTTCAACCCCCACATTCTGCAATAACGAAAAGCCTTGTTTTTCAGGTTGCACTGAGGTGTGCAACTTCGCGAGCTATGGACAACCAGATGCAACCAGTATTGATAGATGCTCTCCTCAGCGCTCAGCAACGCTTTTCAGGTTTCGCTTTGGCACAAATGTAGGATGATTGATTTGGTTGTCACTTTAGCCCACCTACCAAGGCTCAAGGCTCAAGGCTCAAGGCTCAAGGCTCAAGGCTCAAGGCTCAAGGCCCAAGTCCCAAGGCGCAAGCACCCCCATCCAATAAACCTGCCCTTCAATTATAAGACGGCTTGGGCCAGAAACCAGAACCAGTGTACCCAGTAGGTGGAGCGTGGCGCTCAGACCCCAGATTTTAGAAAAGTTTGAGAATTACTCACTTTCGAAACAAAATTTCTCTATGCCAAATATATAGACCGGACAAAATAGTTAATGCGCTGCCGAATATCATCATGGCATTCACTCGCTCCTCAAGAATAAGGATTCCAGCAGCCATAGAAAACAAAAGCCGGGTGTAGCGGAAGGGACTGACAACAGACATATCTCCCAATCTGACAGCCTCAGTCATAAAGATAACACCCAATGAACCGAGGCCGATCATCGCGGCAAAAACAACGGTCATCTTTATATCAGGCACGCTGGCTCCTCCCGTAATCAAGAGTAAAACACATCCGCTGACGCTAAATAGCACACATGAATAAAATGAAAGAAGCAGCGTCGAAAAATTCGTGCGAACCAGCTTAGTGCCTATATCCCGCAAGGTCATACCAACCGCAGAAACAAACACAAGAGTTGTCATTACGTCAAAGCTGGCAGAACCAGGCTGGACAATAAATAATGCTCCAAAAAACCCAATTAGAATTGCTAACGCTCGCCGTATACCAACTCGCTCACCCAGAAATATTGCTGCGGAAGCTGTGACCATCAATGGTACAGTTTGAATCACTGCACCGATAGTGGATATGGGGACATAGACCAACGCCACGCACATGCTATTTATGGCAATGAGGTCACCGACATTTCTTAAAGACACTGCAGGATCAATCAAAGGCGATAGTCGAATGGACTCCCCCTTAATTCTCATTAGCCCCCAGAATACTATTATCGAACCTATGCCAAGAAAAATCATTACCTGCCCAATTGGTAACGTCTGGCTAGCAATCTTAATAAGTAAATCCGCAAAAGTTAAACAACCCATCGCAGCTATCATTAAGATTATGCTTTTGAGATTTGTACTTGCGGCTGTTTTGATGAAAAAGTTGTCTATCGCTTAACCTGCAAATTTATTTTTTTATGTAATTAAGAATATTAGCAGTTTCTCTACCCATCCCGGTGACACTAGGTTTCCCTTAAGTTTAGATCTTAAAGTCGTCAATCATGCAAGTTTCAATTACCGATTAGGTTGTTCAAAACGGCTCTGTCGCTAACCATTGACGCATCGCATAACTGGACGATATAAAAATTGATTAAGGAAGCTGTCTTGACCACCGCGAAAGAACAAAACTACGCCTCGAACCCACAGGGATGATTTAGCGGAAGGTAAAAGTAAATGTCACTTTTGTGGCGGACAAAGCAATAATGCTCCCTTCGTCAAATCTGTAATTTAAATTGAAAAGCCCGACAATTTTTCACAATGCGCATCGCGGACATGGTAGTGGGGAAAGCTCATCCTCACATCGTCAATCATTTCATGCATTGCAACTTTGCAATCTAACATTTCTCTAAACTGCACCTCTGTAGAAATTGCCAAACATTGGCTCTGAAGAGCGCTACAGATAAGTAAATTAGCAATAAACATCTTTATCCTCGCTTTTTAATGACGCTTTTGAAATGGGCACTCTCGTCGATGCCCGTTAATGCTTATTTTTGGCTTTAGTGATGCAAATTTTGCATCATCTGTCCGTGGCGCTTATGACCCCCAATTGGAAATCGCTAACTTTTGCTTGTCTTCATGCCCATGCAATCAAAGGGAACCTAGTGGCGAGGTGACCAGAGGATGGCGCAGGAGCCTTTGATGACGACCATGCTCTCACGGAGCTAATTCAGTGGGTGTGAAGGTCAAGGATCAGACGAGGGGAGCCAATCACTTTGTATCTCGCTAGCCCAAGAATGTGGAAGTTGTTCTAAGATTGGTTATTAATTTAACAAAGGGTCATCAGGCCAATCCCAATGGCTAAGGCCCCTAAGTACCTATTAATCGCGAACCTACCAAATTTTGAATTTGTCGACTGTGGATAGCATTTCGTGGCTTTCAACGACAACACCAGCTTCAGCTCGCAACTTTTGAACTTCTTCATCGCCTAAGAAAGCTTCAGCACGACTGGGATCGTCAATCTCACTCATATCCCAAATCCGTGTTTCGTCATCATTTGCACAAGCAAAGTGAACTCGTACTCCATATTCATCCAATTTCGCTTTAAGTTCGACATCAACAAGATGTTGCCATCTATCAAATCCTTTTGTGATTTCAAATGTACTTACGAATTTCATGAATTTTTTGTCTCCGGTTAAGTTGAGGTAATTCTGTAATAGCACTGTCAGGCAAAACCAATTAGCTCGTCAACAAGTACATCAGACGGCAGTATCCACGATTGCGGAGTTACTGGCTGGGTAATTCAATACGTGATCACTGGATTTTTCTCCATAAAGAAGTTCTCCAAAAGGGACGCCGGTCTTAAGGTTCGGACAACAACAACAATGATCAGCCTTCAGCGGATTGTTGAAATCGAGGCTGATAGGACAGCTATGGGGGTCGAATTAGATCGTATCAGAAACAGTCGCATTGCTGCCCACAGTAAGTCGCTTGAGTCGTGTGATCTGGGTGTCCGTGTGATCCAACCTCGCGAAGATATCGATGGTTGATCTTTAGACATTAGACGCTGATAACGATTTTCTTGAAATGGGGTTAGATGGCTTCGATGCAAATCAGGATAATATTGCTCACCATCCTCACTGGCTAACCAGCGCTTGTGGTGTAAAATGTTCTTAATCGGAGTTCGCCACTAGCCTCCGTAATCAAAAGGCAGGAGAAACCCATGGACGATGGAGTTTTAGCTTCATGGGGGATGACTGAAGCTGTCATTAAGAAATCAGAGTTAAAAGGCGCAAGGGCAGCAGGTCGCAAAAAGTTGAATGAACGTCAACAACAAGAGAAGAAAAGAGTGTCACCGTTTATAGCACGCAAACAGAATCTTTGGGGCTACTACTACACAGGTATAGCTCGTTTACAGGGAACACCATGAGCAACTTTCGTCGCATCGATGCTATAAAGGCTCTAAAAACATCAGCAGCAAGGTGAACCAATAGATGACTAAGCTCCAAGAAAACGACAACGAAATTTCACTAAAATGCGAAGCTTGTTCTCCTGATGCGGTTGTGGCGTCCAAAGAAAGCATAGATGCTTTTATTTCTTCTAACTCGGGTTGGGATATAAAAAGAGATGACGATTACAGATACATAGAGCGTATTTATACGTTCAAGAATTTCCAATTTGCTTTTGATTTTGCAGCCTTAGTTGCAAAGATAGCTGAAACTAACGGCCACCATCCCCGTCTGATTATTGAATTTGGGAGAGCCTCTATCTCTTGGTGGTCTCATAAAATTAGAGATATCCATGAATTGGATTTGAGCATTGCTTCCGAATGTGACGAGGCATATGTAAGGTTAAATAATGTTTAGTTCAAACCATTACACAGGAGGATAAACCAATGACAGCGTTAACCTTTCTGTTTATTTACTACTTGGGTAAACCAGTCTTCGTAAGCAGAGGCATCTCCGATCGACGCAGGTTTTTCGCTGCACTTACGTTAGGAATAATCCTTGAGACTATAGTGTTCTCTTATACTGGAACGATGGGTTACAAGTTGTAATCTTAGGCCTTCATTCAGAACGGAAAAAAGGCGCCTAATATGTCGGCGCCCCCTTTCTAATAGGTTGAAAACGAACATATCCAACAATGCCGCCGTCGTTAAGCTAACTGCAATGTTATGGCAGTATCACTGCATCGATAACATGAATGACGCCATTTGTGGCCTTGATGTCACCTTTGATGACGTTAGCACCATTTATTTTTACACCCGTTGTTGCGTCAATTTTAGCCATCGCTTTATTCAACATTTCGACCTCCATTGCCTTGCCGCTGATGTCGCTCGGCATTACTTTCCCTGCAAGGCCGTGATATGTGAGAATATTGATCAATTGGGATTTGTTCTCTGACTTTAGAAGATCCTCTACCGTTCCGGCTGGAAGTGCACCAAAAACATCATCCGTCGGTGCGAAAAGTGTGAATGGCCCGTCGCCTTTAAGAGTTTCCAACAGCCCCGCAGCTTTGCTTGCAGCCACTAAAGTATTAAAAATTCCAGCTGCTACAGCAATGTCAATTATGTCCTTTGGATGTCCATTAGCTTTCGCGCTTGTGTCGAAAATGGTTATAAGCGTTAACGCTACAATTAGGTTTCTAATCAATTTACTCTCCAAACAAAAACGTAGCAGAATGACTGCCTCGGCTAAAAAAGTAACAACTTATTTCTAGCAATCTCAGACAAATGTTACTGATTGTCGCAGCCATTATGTTCGAGTTAAAAAAGAGCCTCCGAAGCGACCAAAAATTTACGGAGGAAAAGAGGAGCGTCGCGTTCCCGCCGCTAAAACGCATATCCCCTCTGGAACGGCACCGTTAGTGCCAAACTGTGATGATAAAGTATTATTTTGTGATATTCATGGCATAAACAGTATCAACACAGTCGTGTTCTGCATCCCAAGCGTTCATATCATAGTTGGTCATAAACGCTTCTATCGCCTCAAAATCTGAGACACTCATGACCATAATTGAATTATAGTCACCAACTCTAGCAATTTGACAACCATCGTCGACCCGTAACCATTGTGGTTATGTTTCAATCACTTTTGAATGGAACACATCGACGATAAAATTAAATGTCGATTAGATCCACGTATGCGTACCATTATCCCGTAAGGTTGACACTACATGTTACGTTGACTGTTTGGATTAAACGATAAATAACATTCAAAAGAAATAACCTTCAGGCTCCCCCGTACGAAAGTACACCTGAAGGCGTCCAAACCATTGCATGATGCTGTGTGGCGTGACAATGCGACAAAACGCCATGGTGGTAAAAATCCGTGCCGGGCAGCAACTGAACTAGGGGGAGGGTAGCGCAGTCTTTCGATGGCTGCCCGACTTTAAAATGGTTTCAAACTGGCTCAACTAGGTCAAACAGTCACCATCAATCAGATCAAAGTCAGTGTGTATCTTACAATAGCTATGGCCACTCAAATTAGAGAAACTTCGGTCGCTTCGGCGAGACTCTTACCGATAATTAAGCGACACACCAAATGTTACCTAACCGTTTGTGACACAACGTAAACACCGTCATGCCTCCCCTCACTTGTGCATAAAAGTTGGCATTGCTCGCAGATAGAATTCAGTAAAAATGTTGGTCCGCTTGCTATGTTGTTGACCTCTTTAATTCGGGCGTTCAACCAAAACGTACTGTTTTGACGCCTGCATTATCCTTGTGCCCATATTCTCCATATTTTTGATCAACGTTTGCTTTAATTAGATTTAGGTGACCCAATCGTGAGTATTTAAAACCGTGACAATGAAGCACATGCGGCATTCCTGCAGTAGTAATTGAGAAAGTACCCATTATTTCCGCAACATGGACGATACAAACAAAATACTGGTTATTGGATCTGCTCCGGACGCAACGCAAGCGGTGGACTGGGATTTGTCAATTTTCAAAAAGATAGTCGTCATTAACAATGCTTGGCGTGTGATTGATGGTTGGGATGAACACATCTATCCATATGACTTCCCTGAAAAAAATTTACCAAAATCACAAAACCAAAATCAATGTTCTGTGACGGAAGACTCTTTTGTTCCAGCGCAAAATTTATTGGGTGGTTTTGTTTATGCGGGCGCTACTATGGTTTTTACCGCTGGTTACTGGTGTTTAGCCTCGCACTCACCAAGGCTAATTTGTTTCTTAGGTTGTAACATGCACTACCCTCGAGGCGGACAAACACACTTTTATGGTACCGGCAACCCAGACCCACTAAGAGATGATATCAGCCTTACATCTTTAACGGCTTGTTCTCGGAGGCTGTTGTCACTTGGAAAGCGACAGAATTGTGACATCGTCAGCCTAAGTTTGGGACCTGGTGAGTTGAAAATTCCTAAAATTAGATTCGATGATGTAGCAAGCTACAAATCGAAACTTTCCTTGAACACGCATATTGTTGAGCGCGCGCTGAACATGGAAAAAAAACTTGGATATTATTTTGAAGACGGTCGGTATTGGAATCATCTGGAAGCGATCGACAAAAAACAGTTGCAAGACTTAGACAAGCTCTGGATCAATTCCGTAGAATCGAACGCCGAGAAATCTTCAACTTGTGGCGAAGATTTAGCGTTATGATATTCTCGATAGTGGCCTGCGGTTCGAACGGGGAAATTGGGTTGAATGGTGTTCTTCCCTGGGAAGGCAAATTTCATGAGGATAGAGCTCAATATTTGAGAAAAACAAACCGTAATGTCAGAGTTGGAACGAGGGGTTCCATAGCGACATTTGAGGTAAATAGGCCGTCATATTTAATTTCAAGAAATAGTGATTGTCCACTTTCTTGCTCTGGCGTTTATGATTGGGCATCTTTACCGCCTGATCAAATCCTTTGTGACATACAAGCGAAACACATCAACAGAGATATTTTTGTCGTCGGTGGTGTGCAATGGTATGAATCCACAGCGCATTTTGTCGACAAGATTTACCTTACCAGAATTTCAGCGTCTTTTTCAGCCTCTTCTGTTTTAAATGTTGACCATCTGCTCAAAAACAGAAGTTTGACCCGGGCGCAAAAATCAACACAGGACCAATTAGTGACCTATGAAGAATGGGAGTAGATTTTAATGACAGTTGAAACTCAAGCGATGGAAGTTGCAAGAGACTTGCCAGTTGAAAATGATCTAAAGTCTCTAAAACCCGGGCTGGAAGATGCACAGGACGCAATCAAAACACTGTTGTGTTTTTTGGGAGAGGACCCCGAGCGAGAGGGCTTGGTTGATACACCTACCAGAGTTGTTAAGGCATGGATGGAATACTGTGAGGGTTATTCCGTGGATCCCGCAGCCTTTTTAACAACTCAATTTCACGAAATTTCTAATTATGATGGACCAGTTACACTACAGAAAATCAACTTTGTGAGTCACTGCGAGCATCACCTCGCGCCAATCGTAGGCTTCGTAGATGTCAGTTACCTGCCTGATGGTAAGGTTGTTGGCATTTCCAAGTTGAGTAGAGTAGTTCGGGCTTTTTCTCGCCGCCTGCAGACCCAAGAACGTTTTACAGCTGAAATTTGCAAATGTATTCAAGTTGGTCTGAAACCAAAGGGGGTTGCTGTTCGGGTGACAGCTGACCACAGCTGTATGTCTAATCGAGGCGTAAATGATGGATCTTCTAGTCTTGTTACCACTTCACTAACTGGTCAATATGAGACTGATTTAATTTTGAAAAATAATTTCCTGACATCGTAGCCTAGCCTATTGAAACCATTTAATTTTTAGCCCGGCAAACCGCATCAATTACCGCGATCGGTGAACAGTGGTGCTAGGACCTTGGGCTGTTATTCAAACTGTCACCCAAAATAGGGCATTGGCTGGGGGGCTAATCAGCTAGGATATTGATAAGGTTTAAATCAGGTTAAGATCGGTCCCTGGGTAGAGCGTCGAACTCAGCCCCTGGGGCCACTTTCTAATCAAGTTTTACCTATAGACCCTTGGTCACAGGGTTGTGTCAGTTGTTGTTGAGATAACCGTATCGACAAATAAGACCCACTGTCACTCGAAATCATGGGTCAAAAGTGACCGAGGAGTGACCGAGGACAACAGAAATTTATTGGTTTTAACCAAAGCTTTTTCTGGTGTAATACGAATGACGTCACTCCGTTGTTGCTTCCCACTAACACTACCTAAGCTGACGCTTCACCACCCTTTGGTTTTGCGACTTCAGAAGAATGATGTGTGGTTTTCTTTTGATTTTGCTTCTTTTGCTTGCAGCATTGTTTTAACAGCAAGATGGCTACAGCCCCTATGGCCATCCCAGACACCAAATTGAGTTTCGCAGTTAAGAACATATTAACCTCTATTTATGGACACCTACTTTGTGACGTAAATATTCCATGTTTTGCTTTAAACAAGGTAATGCGACGAAAGGTTGCAGACTTAATAACGTACCTGGTCCAGCATCAGAAATTTGTTGGAATGAGGTCGGATTTCTTCGATGTAAATAGGGACGTAATTTAGACAAGATCAATCAGGCGAAAGTCATCGTTTATTTGTGAGTTATTGGGGCTTGCCTTTGTAATCCAAGGTGCGACAATCTGTCATTCAAGGGGGTGCCAATAGTCCTCAAAAAGAAAGGCAAGTATCCATGACTTACAGGCAAATGTTCGATAATATCGTCGCAACGAATGGTCTTCACGCACCGGAGCGTCGAAAAGGTCCAAGCAATATCAAACGATTGTTCGCAATAGTTGTGATGGGACTTGCTGTGGTTACTGTTGGGTCAACGTTCGTCTAAAATGATTCCGGTAAAGTATGGCCAATTAACATTCATTTTCTTTATCTCTATTTGTATGTCTTGTGTTGTTTCGGGTGTTTCGGTTCTTAACACAACCGGCTTCACCGACGTATTTATGGGACTGTGGATGACGGCGTGGTTAAAGAGTTGGGTCATTGCTTTTACTAGCCTTTTGGTTTTTGCTCCCCTTGTACGTCGCTTTGTTGATAAATTACTTGTGCAGGGAAAAGACACGACAATCGACTAGCTCAAGCGGTCACATACAGTGTGGATTGCGGCGACGACAAGTAAATACGACGGAGTTGGAGATAAAGATGTTTTGCGTTGTTTGTAGTGTTAGATATTCAAACCCAAAATTAATGCACGTTGGGCATCAATATATGGCGGATAATTTTGATCCCAAAACTTTCGATGGACTTTTAGAGTTTAAAGCTTTTCATCTAGCACCTGATAAGGGAATAGGTATTTTTACTTTTAATAACCAAGAAAATTTGAAAAAGCATCTGTCTGACATAAAAAACTTCAATAAAGATTACGGAGATAGATTTTCTTGTAAAATTACTGTGGATACCGGAATTGTGAGTCCTGATTTATACTTCAAAGCATAAACCAATAATACTCTAGAAATCAGGACCAGAGAAACCAATGCCCACCAAAGTTGCAATCGGATGCGTCTGGGCTGTTGGCCTCGTTCTCCTGCTTACTGTGTTCGGCCGTCGTGGCGACGAGACTTCCATCGAAATCTGGATGTGGACCGCTGGTATCACGGGTCTCTGCTGGCTCATTACCAAAGTGATCCGTGATCGAGCTAGTGATGACGAGTAACCCTGTTCCACTTAGCTCAAACAGTAACGAGCAGTGTGGATCGCGGCGACGACAAATAAATACGACAAATAAGTAGCAAGCAGTCCGATGTAGAAATGCATTAGCCACTTGGACATCGCGTTACCTATCGTTTGCTTTTGTATTGGGTTTGGTTCTTCTTGCGGCGGCTGCTGCAGAAAATGAGGGGCTAAAGTGCCTTAGTCCCTCTATACCGTGGGGGTAATGACGTTGAGTCTTTCCGTCAAATTATCTGTATAAAATACAATACATGCTTAGTGCACAGGCTTATCCGGGGGGATCTAAATCAATCTACTGACATGTTCCACCTACGCACTATGGGTAATTGTTCTAGCAAAACTTCTGTCAACTGACTGTTAGTGTTTCAACTAATTGGGGTCACTTATGTATAGACCAACTCCTAATATCGCTTTGGCCAGAGACTTACGACAGTAAATAATCCAGCCCCAGAGATACGGGTAGTGGTTTACGACCACTACGACAAACTAAATCCATGGAACCAAGTTCGTTGAGTCGGATTAGGGAAGGGTCGTCGTAGACGTCTCTTTTGTGACCGACACCAAAAAACACCGCCATGTAATAGATGCCCCAATCATCAAACCATAGCCGTTTTGTTGTCTTCTGTCTTAAAGACAGAGGTCGAATAACGACTTTTATCAATAGGTTGAAATGTACGTGAGGCCGCTATGCGGTCTCAAGGTTAACACTTGCCAAAGGCGAACCAATGCCACCAGAGATTACCGTCCACGACCACCCTTGGGGCAGTGTCAAGACCACAGCAATGATTGAGAATTTGCAAGAAGATCGAAAGTATCTTGTGATTCTGCCTTTGCTTAGTGAAGCGGACAGGATCGTCGTAACAGCAACGAAGGTCCACGTTAGCTAACCTTCTGAAAATGACAATGAGACTGGAACCAGGGAAGCCAGCCTGGAGGAGATGCTCCTTACAGGACAGAACATTGCTACCACCCATAGCTTGCACCATAGGCTGGTCTCAATGGCCCAAAAGGGACTGTTAGACGATTATGATATCATCATCGATGAGGTTCCTGAAGTGGTAGAACACGTGGCTGAAAAGTCGACCACCTCAATTGAAGAGTTTTACTGCGACACTGGCTACATGCTTGTCGATCAAGACACTGGCCGTGTTACACCGACAATGAAATGGCGGTCCAACAAGGATCATGTCAAAGATACACTTAGCCCCAAGATCATTGGTCATGCTGCGAGTGGATGTCTTTACTTACTAGAGGGAAAGTTTTTCATCTGGGCTATGCCAAGGGAGCTCGTCACAGCAGGTAGGACCACAACAATCCTCACATATTAAGTCCGAAGGGTCTTTGCTGTCGTCTCACCTTTGCAAGGTCAAGATCCCAGCCAAGGTGGCTAACGATAATGTCTAACCCCATTTTTCAGTAGCACTTATTTTGGTTTTCTCTAATAAGGTTTCGGGGAAGGGTGGTCTCATGCCCGATGCGTGATGATGTCTGATCTGGTTATATTTCCTGAGCCAGACATTGATTGCGACCTGCGCTTGTTTGGCGCTTTGGAACCATTCAGCATTAAGCACTTCTCGTCTAAGTGTTCCGTTGAAGCGTTCGTTATATCCGTTTTCTCATGGGCTGCCTGAATAGATTAGCAGTGGCTGGACGCCGACCCTTTTTAGCCAGTCCTGGAAGTGCAGTGCAACGAACTCAGGCCCGTTGTCAGAACGAATGAACTCAGGTTTGCCATGTTTCATCAACACTGAGCGCAATGCGTCGAGAACATCGTTCGCAGTCACCTTAGATCGTACCGCTACACACAGCGCCTCACGGGTGTATTCATCCAGAACCGTCAGCATTTTGTGACTGCGCCCATTGCTGAGCTTATCGTGAACGAAGTCGATGGCCCAGACATGGTTGGGGTGTGT